>CAUZQF010000083.1:0-9392 GCA_963581905.1 Dehalococcoidia bacterium | reverse complement strand
AATTCGTGGAGTTTTATCACCAAAGCTCGCAAATAAGCGAGAGAAGTCAAATTTATTGACGGTAGTGTACCACAAGTAGCGATTATCGAGAATGACCCGTCTATGATGCTTTTAGCGAAAAGTTACACCCGAGGAAAGACCATGATAGTCAGGTCGCTGAACTCAGCTTCCTCTTCGGCCAACGCGCCCAAGGTGTACTCTTGCATGCTCTCATCGTCGTGGCATAGCCGCTGCAAAACATGCATCGATAATTGGGGAGAGACGCCTCGTTCAAGCAACATCTTCGCGATGCCCGCTGGCATTAGCTCATACGGACGCGGCAGCAGCAGCACGTTGCGTTTGCCCGTCTTCAGCATACTCTCAAGCTCGTCCATCGACTCATCGTTGCCGGCTCTGGCATGCAGGGTAATGAAGATCGACTCTTCCATGTAGAGTCCCAAACGTGAGCACGCCACTTGCACCGAGCTAATGCCCGGAATGAGAACGGTCTCATCAACACGGCGTTGCACGCGCTCCACCAGCTCGCGCGCTGAGAAATTAAGGTCGCCCCAAGCGCAGACAACGCACTTCTTGCCCTCCGCTGCTCGCGCCGCCACCACATCCAGCACTTCCTCCTGATCGCGATATCGCATAGGCAACGTTTCGCCTTTGATCCACCGGCTAATGGGCTTGAGCACCGTCTCGAAGCCAGCCACAACGTCGGCCCCTGCAATGGCATCTTTGGCCTTCAGCGTTAACAGGTCGGGGTCGCCAGGCCCTACACCCAGCACCGTTATCGTTGTCAAATCCTTAATACCTCTCTCGTCGCTATTGCGGCAACTCCACCGCCTATTACTCGCTGGCAGCGTACAGATTTCAGACCTGCCAGCCTCTCTCTTGCCAATAACGCTGCGCGCTGCACCTGCGTGTCGTCATCTTCGAACAGCATTCCAATTACGGTACCGCTATGGGCAACGTTCACACCCGCAGCACCAATCTCCGACGCCAGCACAATCGCCTTCTCCAACTGGGGCTTGTGTAGAATCGCCTGGTTAGCCCGAGCGCTCAGAGTGCTGCCCCTGCCAATCTTCTCAACGTCAGACTCCCGGATTCCCTGCGAGATCAGCTCCACTGCCTCGCGCATGACCCCTTCCGAGCTTATCAACGATGCAGAAACGTCCACGTTGTTGAATTGAAGCGTATCCACCGTTCCGCCAAAGTCCAGAATGACGACCTGCATAGGTGGAGGATCGCCCAACTTCTGCGCATAGCTGCCAAGCCGGTGGTCAAACCGGGCTATGCCGGAGTACATGAGGCCGTCACTGGGCTCGATTCGCAATGCTATCTCTGCTATCTCATCGTCACTCACCGGCCTGCCCGCAGCGTTTGCCGTCGCAACCACTGTGGCAGCCACATCGGCGGTACTGCTGGCCATGCCCTTGCCCTGAGGCAGCGGACTCTCCAGGTATAGCTTGGCATCCAGCCGGTCAGCAAGGCCCAGGAATTCCAAAGTGTACTGCAGGGCCAGCGCCGCCTTTGACGATGCCAACGGGGCTGATATCTTGCCGCCGCCCCCTGCCAGTTCCACTGTGGCGGTGGCATAAAGATCAATGGGACACGTCATCAGGAAGGTGACGCCATCCAACATTCCTTGCGCCAGCTCTCCGCATGTTCCGGGAGCAATGGCTGAGGATGTTGCTAAAGACGTTCGTGTATCGGTCATATACAGCTCAATCGATCTGATCCACAGGAAGAGCGCCCAGGGATTTCATCTCCAGCGCCAAACCAGCCGACATAAGATACACCCTGTCCGCCCGCGCCGCCACAAGCTGGTTCACGCGGCCCAAGGCGTCCCTGTAGGCTCGGCCCAGAGATGACGAGGGCACGATACCCAGTCCCACCTCATTACTTACGATGATCCAGCTGCATTCGCTACTTTCATAAAGTGCCATTAGCTCTTTGGCGGCGGTCAGAATGGCCTGCTCAACGTCTTCTTTGTCCTCATTCTGCAACAGCATGTTGCTCACCCAGAGCGTCAGACAGTCCAGCAACACGACGTCATAATCTTGGAGGCGGGAGCACATAGACCCTTCGAGGTCGACGGGCTCTTCCAGCGTATGCCAGGAGTCCGGCCTGCCATTGCGATGATTGGCGATACGCCGTTTCATGTCCTCGTCGAAGGCCTGCGCCGTGGCCACGAAGAGTACTCGCTCTGACTTGGCCGCCAGCCGTTCCGCCAGCGCGCTCTTACCTGAGCGTGCGCCGCCTATCAATAGGGTCAGTTCTTTCTTCATGAAATCAGCGCCACTTACTTCAGGCCCGCCATCTGGTAGATGACATCCATGTCTACGTTCTCCCTTATGTGTTCTGCCAGCTTGTCGTACTCTGCGTCCAGGTCCAATGCCGCGCCCTCAGGCAGAGTCACGCCTTTGCGCTGGGCGAGATTTAGAAGCATGGTCCTTCTGAGGCTGTGGTTGTGGAACAGACCATGCATGTAAGTTCCCAGCGTCAGCCCCTCAACATCGGCAGCACCGTCACGGGTATCCGTCGCATGACCAGACCGCTCACTTATATTGAACAGGCTGCTGTCGGCTTCCCCGGAGCTGCGGCCCATGTGGATCTCATATCCAACAACCTCGCCACCGCCGTAGCCTTCGAGAAGGCCCTGCTTGAGGTTCACGGTTCCTTTAACCTGATGCGTGGCCTTGTCACCCTCGAACGTCGTGTCGACAGGCAGCAGACCCAGTCCCTCTACCTCGGCCCTGCTGGACTCCACGCCGTCCGGGTCCAGCACGCGCCGGCCTAGCATCTGGTAGCCGCCGCATATTCCTATCACCGGCAGACCCTCAGTCCGACTTTTCTTGATAGCGTCGGCCAGGCCGCTCTCTGTTAGCCAGAGCAGATCATCTACCGTCGTCTTGGAGCCCGGTAGCACAATCAGGTCCGGCGTGCCAAACTCGGCCCGGCTGCTAACGTAACGTACCTGCACACCCGGCTCCTGACGCAGCGGATCAAAGTCGTCAAAGTTAGCCATGTGGGGCAACCGAATAACAGCCACCTCCAGCACCGTTTCGCCAGCCGACTGCTCGTTGGGCGCGATTCCCAGCGAGTCCTCCTCCGGAATATGGATGTCGGTGTAGTACGGCACAACGCCTATGGTAGGCACCCCCGTGCGTTCCAGAAGCATATCCAGGCCAGAGTCCAGCAAGGACGGGTCGCCTCGAAACTTGTTGATGACAATGGCTTTGATCAGCGCCTGTTCTTCTGGTTCCAGCAGCAGCATAGTGCCTGCCAAAGAGGCGAACACGCCGCCGCGATCGATGTCCCCAACCAGCACCACCGAGGCGTTAGCGTACCTGGCGACCCGCATATTGACGATCTCATGCTCCTTGAGGTTGATCTCCGCCGGACTGCCGGCCCCCTCAATGACAACGATGTCATAGTTGGCACGCAGCGTGTCCAAAGCGTCGGTTACCACAGGCCACAACTCCAGCTTCATCTCGTAGTACTCGCGGGCAGACGCTACCCGAAGGGGCTTGCCCATGACCACAACTTGGGAACGACGTTCGGCCTCCGGCTTCAGCAGGATGGGGTTCATCTCCACTGTGGGGGCAACTCTTGCGGCGTCGGCCTGAACAGCCTGCGCCCTGCCAAACTCGCCCCCGTCAGGCGTCACAAAGGAATTCAGGGACATGTTCTGCGACTTGAAGGGCGCCACTCGCAAGCCCTCCTGCGCAAATATACGGCACAGTGCGGTAGCGAACATGGACTTCCCTGCATGAGACGTCGTCCCCATCACCATGATGACCTTGCCTTTGTCTCGCTGCCCGTTAGACAAGGGATTCACCAAGATGGTTTGTATCATTTAGCAGGTCCAGCGTGGCCCCACCGCAGTTGTAGAGACTCACCATTGATAGCCCCCCGTTAGCCAACTTGAATCGCCACATGTAGTCGGCAGGCATATCCAGAATATTCGCCATCAGTGCTCTCAAGCTACCGCCATGCGCAACTATCAGCACGTTGCAATCGTCTTCATGGGCAGACTTGAGAGTCTCAGCAGCCAAACCTGTTCGGCTGTAAACGTCAGAGTCGCTCTCTCCCTCCGGCGGCGCAAAATTTATGTCTTCTTGAAACAGGCGCTTGAACAGCTCGGGATACTGCTCCTCTACTTCCTGGAAAGACATGCCCTCCCACTTGCCGTAACTCTTCTCACGCAGTTGAGGCATGGTCTTTATCTCCAGGTCGCGGTTGGAGACGATAGGCCTTGCCGTCTCCATGACACGAGTCAGGTCGCTGGAATACACGGCGGCGAAATCAATACCGGCCAGCCTCGATGCCACATGCTGGGCCTGCGTGCGTCCCTTCTCATTCAGAGGCGTATCAGTCTGCCCTTGCGCCCGGCCCTCGATATTCCAGTCGGTCTCGCCGTGACGGACCATGAACCACTTAACCATTGCTCAACACCTCATCCAGCGCGGCTACCAGTCGCTGACAGTCCTCCATTTTGCGAACACCAATGCGTATGTAGCTCGGCAGACCAAAAGATGCGCAGTCACGAGCGCACATGCCATGGTCCACCAGCAGCTTGAGCCGAACGTCCGCAGCGTCACCCACCGACGCCAGCAGGAAGTTGGCGGCTCCGATTCGAGTTTTTAGTCCCAGCCGGTCCAGCTCGGCCGCCAGGTAGGTCTTGCCCAGGCGAACGGCCTCCTGACCTTGCTCCAGGTGTTCCGGCTGCCGCAAGCACATCACGCCCGCAGCCTGTGCCGCCGCGTTAACGCTCCAACTGCACTGCTGGGTTTTGACTCGGACGATCAGCTCAGGGCTTGCCAACATGTACCCCAAACGCAGACCCGTAACAGCGTAGTCTTTAGTCATGGAGCGAAGAAGGACCACGTTGGGAATTTCCAGTAGCGGTTGCGCATCCCAAACCTCGTCAACGAAGGCGACGTAAGCTTCGTCCAGGACAAGGACGCCATTTGCGGATGTAGCCTTAGCCACCTGCCGCACCTCTTCTTCATTGAGGTACAGACCCGTTGGATTGTTGGGATTGCACAGGAAAACTATGCTGGGTTTCAGGTCTTCTATAGTCCGGCATGCCTCGGCGATATCCCAACGAAAGCCGTCAGCTTCTCTGGCGATAATCTCAAGAGGCTCGATACCTTGAACGGCGCATGCGGCCCAATATTCCCCAAAAGTCGGGCCGAAAATAACCGCACTATCGCCCTCGCCCAGGAAGGCCCTGGCCAATAGATGTATCAGCTCCGTAGAGCCGTTGCCCGCCAAGATAAGTTCCGGCGCAAGACCGAGAAGGTCGCCCAGGGCCTCGCGCAACTCCAGGCATTCGGTATCAGGATACGAGGCAATGTTCACGCTGGAGATTGCGTCCATCACGCCCGGCGGTGCGCCCAGCGGATTGATGTTAGAGCTGAAATCCAATATGGCGCGATGGTCCAGACCCAACCGTCGTAGCTCAGCCAGGTTCAGCCCGCCGTGTACGGGTTGTGCGCCCTGCTCCACCTTGTCTCCTGCCTTAACCATTAACCGAAAAGTACCCCACGTAGGTAAAGAATACTGAGCCCGAGAAACGCGCCAAAGACCGCTACCACATATGCTACTCGAATAGACTGGCCGATATCCGACGCCTCAGGCTCGCGATTGTCATCGCCGATGCGATACTGGTCCGGCTTCTCCAGCGTTACGCCTAGTAGGCCAGACATGGCGCCAATGGTCCAACCAGCATTTGGACTGGCCGTAATTCTCCTGGCCTTGGCCATAACGCTCCAGCCCTTTTTGACCGACAGCCCCAAGGCGAATCCCGCCAGCAGTATCAGGAAGGCGCTAATTCTCGCAGGTATCAGGTTCACCAGGTCATCTATTTTGGCCGACGCCTTGCCGAAATACTCGTACCGCCCGCGATATCCAACCATGCTGTCCAGCGTGTTGACCGCCCGGTACGCGAAGGCCCCCGGCAACCCGAGAATCGCAAAGGCCAGCCACGGGCCAATGTAGCTATCAGTCGTGTTCTCAGCTACCGATTCTACAGCCGCTGCCGCTACCAGAGCGGGTGCTAACGCCTGTGCGTCCCGGCTCACCAGACTCTGGAGGCTATCTCTGGCATCATCCAACTGTTTCGATTCCATGGCAGTAGAGGTCGCATTGGCAGCCTGCGCAAGGCCCTTCACAGCAAAGGTTGTCTTGAGCAAGATCGCCCCGCCCAGCAGGTACGCCAGCGGTCCAATCTCCTGCAGGCCTACCATTGCCAGCCACGCAAGCCCCCCAGCGATCAGTGGCAGGCATAAGGCCATGAAGGAACCCGAAACCAGCGCCTTCCTATTAGAAGACTGCGGCAACCATCTGTCCAAGACTGATATGGCGTTACCTATCCAGACCACCGGATGCAGCCGTGCTGGCGGTTCTCTCAATGCCAGGTCCAGCGCCAACGCCAACAGCAACACACCACCGTCAAGGTACCATTCGCCAGACCAAGGCTGCCAACGCATAGCCTTTAGACCAGTGCAGCCAGAGGCGACTTCAGGGCCAGAGGTGAGCTAGCTATGAGTATTACCGCCATCACCAGCACTGCCGCCTCAGATACTTCATTGATCGCTCCGTATATGTCGCCTGTCACGCCTCCGAGAAGGCTGGAGGCCCAGCGACCCAGTGCCCACGCCACCACAGACGCCAGAGCCAGCAGAACTATGCCCATGACGCCAACCAGCAAGAAGCTGGCGGCCAGGGCGGTGATAAGTCCGAGAGACAACTGCCATGCCCGTCGCCCCGACTGAAACGCGGTGCCTAGGCCCTGCGACCTAACGTATGGAAACAGGTCCATGGAAAGCAGGATGGCCCATCGAGCGAGACAGGGGAACAGCACCAGAATCAGCGATCGTGTGGGGCCCAGAAGGCTGGCCAACGCGGTCACCTTAATTAGCAGAAGAACAAGAACGCCTACGACGGCGAAGGCTCCCACATGAGAGTCCTTGAATATCTCCAGTCGCCGCTCGCGGGTGAAACCGCCCAACAGCGCATCGCAGGTATCCATAAAGCCGTCGATGTGCAGCGCGCGAGTCAGCGCCACTATTACGGCGATCAGCACTACTGATAGCAGCAGTGCCGGTAGCACTGGCCTGAGCAGCATATCGATGCCCATCAGGATCAGCCCAAGAACGAGACCTACAATAGGAAAGTAGGCGCGGGCCGAAGCAAGCTGCATAGGCGTGTCTTTTGGCGCGACTGGCAGAATGGTCATGAAGCCGAAGGCCAGACGCAGCGAATTCACTAACTAGGCTCCGAAGTCAGTACCTGCTCGTCTTCTCTGTCGGAAACGCCCGCTTCGCCAAAGGTCGCCATATTGGAAAGACATGCCGCTGCCGTCTCCACCAACGTCATGGCCAATACAGCGCCGGTGCCCTCGCCCAGTCGCAGGCCGAGGTCCAGAAGCGGTCGCAGCTTGAGGTAGGACAACACAGCCCTGTGCCCCTTCTCCGCAGACCGATGGGAGGCGAACATGTAGTCGCGTACAGCTGGGCAGATGCCGTAGGCTATCAGGCCCGCCGCTCCAGAGATGAAGCCATCCAACACAACAGCCCGACGTATTCCGGCGGCTCCCAGAGCTACCCCCGCTAGCACTCCAATCTCGAATCCGCCCACCTTGGTCAGCACATCCAGAGCGTCCGTGGCATCTGGCTGGTTTACGTCCAGCGACTTCTGTATTACGACAGCCTTCAGAAGCAACTCGTCTGGGGTTCTGCCGGTGCCCTTGCCTGTCATCTCAGTCGCAGATTTGCCCGTCATTGCGGCAGCGATTGCGCTAGAAGAGGTGGTGTTGCCAATTCCCATATCGCCCGTGGCAATGAGGTCAGCGCCAGAGTTGGCGGCCTCTATGGCCAGGTTCACGCCAGCCAGAATAGCTTCTTCGGCTTGTTCTCGGGTCATGGCTGGGCCTTGGGAAATATCGTCCGTGCCCCTGCCAATCTTCACCACGCGCAGGTCAGGGTGAGCTGGCACATCACTGGCGACACCAGCGTCGACAATGTACTGCGATACCCCGAGCTGCTTGGACATGACGCTGACCGCCGCTCCACCCGAGAGGAAGTTCAGCACCATCTGCGCCGTGACCTCCTGTGGATAGGCCGTTACGCCCTGCGCCACAACGCCGTGGTCCCCCGCCGCTACGATGACGGCCTTGCCATTGATGCTCGGTCGTTCCGTCTTAAAAATGCCTGCCAACTGAATGGAGACATCTTCCAGGCGACCCAAGCTTCCCGGCGGCTTCGTCAGGTTGCGCTGACGAGACTGAGCCCGTCGCATGGCTCCTGCGTCGGCTGGTTCGATTTTAGCTATTGCTTCTCCCAGTGTTTTTATCATTAGTCTAAATTTAACCTCTGGTTCGTTCCAATTTACCTGTACCGCCCTACACACCGTCTTGTTCTTTTAATCTACGAAAAGTCAGCCTTCATTTGCTCATCCATTCGCACATCGCGGAACAAGTGCTGAAATTCGTTCTCGTCACTACGTGCGAGCCTGACCACTACTACAATTCAAAACTAAAATTCGAGGCCGGGTTGGGCTTTTATACCCTGCTCACGGTACGGATGCTTGATCTCTTTCATCTCCGTTACCAGGTCCGCGAATTCGATCAGCTCATCCGGAGCGTAGCGGCCGGTGATGATAATGTGCAGCATCTCAGGCTTCTGCTTCAGCACCTCTATGACGTCTGCCACATCAATCCAGCCGTAGTGCATGGGATACGTGAACTCGTCCAGAATGATGATCTCGTACTCATCCGATAGGATCGCCTCCTTGGCCTTCTCCCACTGAGCCCTGCCAAGGTCCTGAGTCTCATCCATATTCTTGGTGCGCCACGTAAAGCCGTCGCCCATGGCCCCCATTTCGATGCCCAACTTCTTGGCCGCACGACTCTCGCCGAACTGGGAGCCTGTGTGCTTTAGGAACTGGAACATCTGGATCTTCATATCCCGGCCCCAGGCGCGAAACAGCACGCCCAGTGCGGCAGTAGTCTTGCCCTTACCGTTACCAGTATTGACGACTACGAGACCCTTCTTAATCCGTGGGCCTTTTACCGGCTGATGTTCTGTTGTTTCTTCTGTCATGATGCTCCTAATAGGTCGCTAAAGGATATCATAAAGCCTGGTCCGCAACTAAGTCGGCTGACCGGGCATGCGCTGGGAATGCGACGCTGGTTCACGAGCGTATTCGATCACCACCTGGCCATTGCGGAAATGCTCCTCCACAATTCGGTCTGTAGCAGCCTCGTTCAGACCGCAGTACCAGACACCCTCTGGATAGACCACCATCACTGGGCCAAGGTTACAGGGAAAGAGACAACCTGTTTGCGCTACCAGTAGTGCCTCGGTAGAACGTGATCCTAGGCGTTCCAGTGAACGGAT
>CAUZQF010000082.1:0-9403 GCA_963581905.1 Dehalococcoidia bacterium | reverse complement strand
GAGTATGTCCCCGAACAGGTTGCTGCCTACCACCACGTCAAAGCTCTCCGGCCGGCGCACGAAATCCATGCAGGCCGCGTCGATGAGCAGCGAATTGGTCTCTACATCCGGGTACTTCTCAGCAACACTCTTAAAGGTACGGTCCCAAAGAACCATGCCGTAGCCCAGCGCGTTGGATTTGGTAATAGACGTCAGGTGCTTTCTCTTGTTGCGCTTGCGGGCCATCTCAAAGGCGTAGGTGATGACACGCTCACAGCCCTTGCGAGTGAAGACACCGGACTGGACGGCAATCTCATCCGGAGTGCCCGGGTAGAGGAAGCCTCCAACGGCGGCGTATTCACCTTCGGTGTTTTCACGAATACACATCATGTCGATATCGTAGGGCTTTTTGCCTGCCAAAGGCGACGTGATGCCGGGATATAGCACGCTGGGACGCTCGTTGACGTACTGATCGAAGGAGCGCCGGATGGGCAGAAGCAGTCCGCTCAGCGTGATGTGGTCCTGAACATCGGGGTGACCAACGGCCCCCAGAAAAACTGCATCATGCTGGGCCATAAGGTCGAGGCCGTCAGACGGCATCATCTCGCCGTGCTTGAAATAGTAGTCCGTGCCCCACGGATATTCGGTGAAATTACAGGTAAAGTCGAACTGCTGAGCCGCAGCCTCCAGAACCCTTATCGCCTCTTCAATTACCTCAATACCGATACCATCACCGCGTATCACGGCTACCCTATGTTCCGCCATTCTGTCCTATGATCCTCCACTAATAAACTGGAAATCATGATACTACAAACTCCGGGTTATGACCTCATGCAGCCACTTTTCAGATTCCGCAGGTGACCTGAATTTCAAGACTTGTAAGTGACCATATTCGGGAAGAGCAGTAGCCTCGGTGATTTCCCTTCGACGCCTACTGTATTCCTGGAACAGCCAGAGGAAGAGCGACTCTTTGGTGAAGAAATGCCGCCACAGCTTCTCACGATTGCCGTTCCACAACTCCGTGCCTAGAATTCCACGGAGCATGGTCCGCTTGAAAAGCCGCAGGAAGATGAGAGGGAAGCCGTAGTCCAGCCACACCAGCATCGTGGCCCTGGGCCAGACTATGACCCTGGCGATATGGTAATTACCGTCGGCGATCCAACTGCCTGCCAATGTCGCCCAGTCCACAAGCTTCCTAAACTCCTTTTCAGGTGTCTGAAGCCAATCAGGACCGTGTTGAAAGGCATCGAGTTCTACGTGCGACACTCCCAGGCTTTCTGATAAGGCCTTGGCAAGCGTGGTCTTGCCTGAACCGGTGCTGCCCACGATCGCAATTCGGGTGCGAGCAGGCGCGGCTGGGCCAGAGTAGCCAGATTCGTAGCTATTCATCGCATCAAATGCTTAGAGTCTGTCGAAAAAGGAGGCCAGCACTGCGTCTGCGCGGGAGTAGTCGTAGGAGGCGAAACGGCGCTGGCGAAGCTGGACTATGTCGCCGTTGAAGTAGCGCTCGTATAGCGTCTGCCTGGCCCCGAACTCCGTGCCAATGAGGTCCCACGCCAGACGAAAAAGCTGAATGCGGTCCTTGGCTTTGAGGTCGACGCCCTGGTAGAACTTCTCAATGTCAGCGGACAGCGGACCTTTCAGATCGGCCTCCGAAGGCGTAAGCATCAGCCCACCTGCGGAAAGCTGCTGAATGATCTGGGTCACCCGCTGGTAGGCATCCGGGTACCAGTGACGCATGGCCATGAGTGGCTCCGAAGCCAACCAGATGCCTTCGCCCAGGTCCCCGTCGACGGGCACAGCGTCTGCCTCAGCCGCTCTGAGATAGGCGTGATTCGTGGCAAGGGTGTCGATTACCTCTGAGATCTTCTCCCGAATCTGATCGAAGCGGCTGATGCCTATGCCATCAGCGATGCGGTGGACCATGCCGATAATGAGGTCCAGCTTGGCCGCATTCTTGACCGCCACCTGCTGCATGTACGACCGCCAGAGAGTGATCTTTTGCACAGCCTCGTTCCCCAGCGCTACATCCCTATAGGAGAATACTCGGTCCCAAGGTATGAGCACATTATCGAACACGGCAAGGCAGTCCATCTCGTCAAACTGACCGGACAGCGGGTAGTCATACAGGGACTGGCCGCCGTCGTAGGCCTGCCGACATATGAACTTGAGGCCGCGCGTATTTACGGGAATGGAGAAGCCAATACAGTACATCTCGTCCCCGGGCGCATCCTCCCGAAGTGGCCTGTACACAGGAGAGAAGATCTCGTCGGAGAATGGTGCCAGAGTAGCCAGAAGCTTCGCCCCGCTGACAATGACTCCCTCGTCCGTGGTATCCACGATGCCCACCGCGATATACGGGTCGGCCAGCTCGCTGATGGCCACCGAGCGATTGACCTGCGGGTGGCCGAAGGTGTGGGTCAGGCACAGGTCGTTCTCGCGGACGTACTCGTGATAAGCAACGATGTTGTCGCCGAAGCGGCTGTCGTTCTTACCATAGACGTGGGCCATCTGCCGAGCGGCCGTCACGCATATGTTCACGTAATCCGGTGTGCGACCAAGCATGCCGCTGACTGACTGGGCGATGATCTCCAGCGCTCCCTTGCGACGCATCAGGTCTTCTTGAGAACGAGGCACCATATAGGAGAGGGCCACGGGCTCACCGCTGGTTGGCGAGGCGAATGTCATCTGGTCACGCAGAGCAGGGTCGTGCTGCAGGTCGTAGATGGCGGCTACCGTTTTGGCCATACGCGCCAGCTTGGGGTGCGTCGTTACGTCGGCGACGCGCTCGCCATCCAGCCACACCTCACGATTATCGCGGATGCCTACCAGGTACTGCTCGCCGGTGCGAATCGCCATATTGATCCCCTCTTACACGGATTGACGGCATGGTAGCACGCTGGATTTAGGCTGGGCAATTTTTCATCCTATTCCCGGCACGAGGTCCTAAACTTAATTGGCCTCAAAACTTCTATTGACTACCTCTACACCCCGTGATAGCGTAGCTTCAAAGGCACATATATAAAAAACAAATGCCGTGAAGGGGAGTAGTAGCGGGCGCATCGGCTAAAGAGAGTTGGGTAATGGTGGAAGCCCGACGCACGAAATCCCGTGAACTCGTCCTGGAGCAGGCGGGCTGAAACAGCCCTTAGTTTTCAGTTCCTAGTAGTTAGTTTTTAGTATCTACCGAAAAGATCTGGATGGACTTGGCTGAAGTAAGTTCGCTCGGTTGGCACCGTTACAGCTTCCGAGTGCTTGGTCGACAGTAGGCGTGCACTTCGACAAGTTCAGGGCGAACGTGATTAACAACGTTCGTGGTGAGCCTATCGAACCACAGGCCTCAGATGTCGCCAGGAACAAGGGTGGCACCACGGGTCCGAATTGAATTGAAATTCAAGCCCGTCCCTTATCATATGGGGACGGGCTTTTTTTATTTAAATTGGCTAATAACTTAAAACTAATCACTGTTAACTGAACTCCGGAGGCTATCCAAAAAATGCTCAGAACCACCGAGCAGAGGTACGATCACCAGGCCATCGATGCCAAATGGCAGAAGCGATGGAACGACGACGGCCTGAATACCACAAGCGACGACGATCCGCGGCCGAAGTGGTATGAGCTCACCATGTACCCATATCCCTCCGGAGATTTGCACATCGGCCACTGGTACGCCATGTCGCCGCCGGACGCCCACGCCCGCCTTCAGCGGATGAAGGGGTTCAACGTGCTGCACCCGATGGGTTTCGACGCCTTCGGACTGCCTGCGGAGAACGCGGCTATACAGCGCGGCATCCACCCGCACTCCTGGACCATCGACAACATGGCGAACATGCGGCGGCAGATGCGCAGCATGGGCACGATCTACGACTGGGACCGCGAGGTGGTTACCTGCTTCCCGGAGTACTACCAGTGGAACCAGTGGATATTCCTGCAGTTCTACAAGTCTGGGCTGGCCTACCGCAACTTCGCGCCTACCAACTGGTGTCCCACCGACAACACCGTGCTTGCCAACGAGCAGGTCCTGCCCAACGGCACCTGTGAGCGCTGCGGCACGCTGGTAGTTCGACGCGAGCTTAACCAGTGGTTCTTCCGCATTACCAAGTACGCCGACGAGCTGCTGGACCATTCTAAGAAGGAGTGGCCGGAGCGCATCGACACCATGCAGACCAACTGGATTGGCCGCAGCGAGGGCGTGGAGATCGAGTTCGATATCTCTGAATACGGCCTGGACGTCGACACCATTCGCACGTTTACCACCCGCATAGACACCATATTCGGCGTGACCTTCGTTGTGATGGCGCCGGAGCACACGCTGGTTGAGAAGCTGACCACCTCTGAGCAAAAAACAGATGTCGAGGCCTACATCGACCAGACACAAAAGCAGTCTGAGATCGACAGGATGTCCACCGAAAATGAGAAGACTGGCGTCTTCACCGGGGCGTATTGCATCAACAGGCTGAACGGCGAGCGCGTGCCGATTCTTATCGGCGACTACGTTCTGGGCACATACGGGACGGGCATCGTCATGGGCGTGCCTGCTCACGACCAGCGCGACTTCGAGTTCGCCACCAAGTACGGCCTGCCTATCCGCGTGGTCGTTGCGCCAGAGGACTGGGACGGCGGCGACCTGACTGAGGCATACCTGGAGGTTGGCAAACAGGTCAACTCTGCGCAGTTCGACGGCATGCCCACCGACCAGGGCTGGCAAAAGATCGCCGACCATATACAGGAGAACGGCTGGGGCAATCGCACCGTGCAGTACCGCATGCGCGACTGGCTGATCTCTCGCCAGCGGTACTGGGGCACGCCTATCCCAATCATCTACTGCGACGACTGCGGCATCGTGCCGGTACCGGAAGCCGACCTGCCCGTAGTGCTGCCTGAGGACGCCGAGTTCCGTCCCACAGGGGAGTCGCCGCTGGCATCCCACGCCAGCTTCGTGAACGTGGACTGTCCTGAGTGCGGCAAGGCTGCCAAGCGCGAGACCGATACCATGGACACCTTTGTGGACTCTTCCTGGTATTTTTTAAGGTTCCCAAATAATAAGTTCGCGGACGGCCCATTTGACCCAGAAGCGGTCAAGAAGTGGAACCCTGTAGACCAGTACACAGGTGGCGCGGAGCACGCGGTTATGCACCTGCTCTACTCCCGCTTCTTCGTCAAGGCGCTTCGGGATATGGGCCTACTGAACTTCGACGAGCCGTTCAAGAGGCTGTTCAGTCAGGGAATAATCCTGGGGGGCGACCACGAGAAGATGAGCAAGTCCAGGGGCAACGTAATCGCGCCCGACAACTACGTGGACTCCTTTGGGGCCGACGTGGTGCGCTGCTTCCTGATGTTCCTGGGGCCGTGGGACCAGGGCGGTAGCTGGAGCGACACAGGCATCAACGGCATGGCGCGTTGGATGAACCGCGTCTGGGATATCGCCACTCGAGATCCGAAAGCTCTGGTCGATTTCCCAGCCAACGACGACGCTGTGCGCGAGCTAGAGCGTATTCAGCATAAGACGATTCGCCGGGTGAGCGAGGACCTGGAGCGCTTCAAGTTCAACACGGCGCTGGCAGGGTTGATGGAGTACAGCAACGGTCTGAACCAGGCCTGGGATGACATGGGCATTAGCTCAGAGCACTGGGACTCTGCGGTGGAGAGCCTGCTTACGCTGATGGCGCCCATGGCCCCGCATATCTCCGACGAGCTGTGGGAGCAGACGGGTCACGGCGAGAGCATTCACAAGCAGGAATGGCCGTCGTGGGACGCGGAGCTGGCCGCGGACGACGTGGTAACGCTGGTGGTGCAGGTCAACGGGCGCGTGCGGGACAAGATCGAGGTGTCGGCATCCATAACCGAGGACGAGGCCCGCGGGATTGCCCTGTCCAGCCCCCGCCTATCCACCTACCTCGACGGCAAAGAAGTCCACAAAGTCATCTACGTGCCAGGCAAACTGGTTAACCTGGTGGTGGGGTAGGGCGAGCGAGTAGGTCAATACGAAGATGATATTCCGAGGACGAACCATATCTACAGAAGCCGACCTTCAATGGTTCATAGAGTCGCGCGTCCAGGAATCTATAGACATTGAATACAAGTCCGAATCCTACGGAGGAAACGACGAATCAAGGCGAGAATTTCTCAGAGACGTTACTTTCTTCGCCAACGCACAAGGTGGTTTAATTCTGATCGGCATTGGCGAGGACGGCGAAGGTATCGCTTCCGACATGCCCGGAATAGAGAAGAACAATTACTCTGAGACAATCGTAAGCTTTTGTCTCAATAACATTGAGCAGAGGATTATGGGCCTAAACTGTGAGGAAATTGAAATCTCTGGCCGATGCGTTGTTATCGCCTTAACTATTCCGCGAAGCCTAAATGCTCTTCATATGGTCACTTTCAAAGGCCACAATCAATTTTGGCGAAGGAACGGCAGGCAGAAAAGCCCTATGTCTGTAGGTGAAATCATGGATGTCTTAGACAATCGTTTGCGCGGTAGAAGTCATCTTGATGAATTCGCAGGCAAACGAGACGCAGAGATCATGAATTAATAAACAATTTCGCCTGGTTTAGCATCCACTGTTCCCCTATAGATGCAGAATCAGAAATAATCGATGCCACTTCAGGTAAAATCCGAGATGCTATTGAAAATCCTCCATCAACCTCCCCTAATTACTGGTCACAGATATCTGTTGGGGGAGCTAGAGTTACGCTAGATGGCCTGCGTAGCGATACCAGAATACACATCACGGGTAATGACAAAGTTAAAGGCCAATATCTGGAATTACATAGAAATGGCTACTCAGAATATGGCCGGAGTATCGGTGGTGACGGTAAAGTCCCTTCAGAGTTAGTCGCCTATTTAGTGCACAGCTTCTTAACGTTAATTGGAAACATTTATAAGTTGTCCGGTGTTGGAGGACCATTTGCTGCATGGCTTCAACTTCATAACGTTCATAATTTCTCATTGGCGACTGACCAAGCGACCAGTAGGTTAGTATTCATACAAGACATCGAGGTCGTTAGGTGGGAAAAAGGCGATTTGCTAACTCCAAAATTCGTAACGGAAGACGTCGTTCTCAATGGCGACTTCATTGGGCGGCAAATCAATGATCGTCTCTGGAACGCGTTTGGTTTTAGCAATGCCCGCATATACGACGAGTCAGGGGAATTGCATTGACCGAAAGTTTAATTTTATTCATTACCCAAACCTTCCTCCTAACCAACCCCAGCCTTCATTTACAATCCGAGCCACCCTACGTAAAATAGCGTGCATCGCCGGAGATTTGCGGCGGCGTTGAAATACACAGGAAGCAGGGAGTAAGGGCGTAATGGTCTAAAAAATGTTCAGATCATTATTTGGTGGAAAGAAGAAGCCTAAAGCGTCCGAGTCGTCTGTTCCGACGGACTCGATCAGGTCGGCTGGCGTCGGCTATACCGTCGTTATCGCCGAGTTCTTCAGCCCCATCGAAGACGCCTACATTGTTATCGAGCAGGTCAACAAGTACGATAGCGCCGTTGGCGAGTGGCGGGAGCTGGTTGGCTCGGACGGTGAAAGGCGCGTCGGCATCGAGTGGTCCTACGACGGCGACCTCTTCATCGCGGTCAACGTTCACGGCACGCCCATGGGCCTCGACAGCATCGGCCTGATCGAGGACGACCTGTTGCGGATGGACCAGCAGCACTCCCTCAGCAACTCCCTTACATACGAAAACCAGCGGTACTCGTATAAGAACAGCTACGAGGCCGAGTATTTCAAGGACAGCAGCGGCGAGGGCGACGGTTTCTACCTGTGGGAGTTCGTCAGCGAGGACTCGAAAAATATAATTTCTGTGGTCAAGTGGGAAGACGCGCCATTCGAGGTCTACACCTCGGTCGTCGTCTCACCAGAGCAGGTCAGTGCCTACAAGGTGTAATCTCAGAATCGGACGAGAGGACAGCATATGTTAGAGACATTTATCGACACCCTGGAGCTATTTCCCAGGGGACTGGTGTACGTGGCGCTGGCCATCATTGTCATTGGCATAGCCCGTGTGGTGCAGGGCATCATCACGCCTTACAGCGTCACCGAGCAGCTAAACGCCAAGAGCAACTTGGCTCTGGCCATAGCCGTGACCGGGTATTACCTAGGAACGGTCATCATCATATTGGGCGCACTGTACCAGCCCTTCACGCTGATAACAGACGGCAGCCTGGGCTTCAGCGCTGATTTCTGGAAAGAGGTTCTCCAGGTATTCGTCACCGCTCTGGTCGGCGTAGGTATTTTGAATGTCGCCCGAATAGTTGTCGACAAGCTGATCCTGTACAA
This sequence comes from Dehalococcoidia bacterium, assembly GCA_963581905.1. Classification (GTDB taxonomy): domain Bacteria; phylum Chloroflexota; class Dehalococcoidia; order Lucifugimonadales; family JADFKI01; genus Casp-Chloro-G4. The sequence goes on along the minus strand of CAUZQF010000082.1, from coordinate 1,131 downwards.
GTTCAGCACTGCGAGCGAGATTGTCGACGATCAGAATGCAGGCACAGGGGTTGTGGAATTCGGCGTGTACATCGCCGTCGGCCTAATCGTGGCAGCGTCCATAACAGGCGAGGGCGGAGGACCGCTTACGTCTCTGGTCTTCCTGGGACTGGGCATGCTGGTGCTGATCCTGTTCACCCTCTTCTACGAGCTGACGACATCCTACGATATCCATGACGAGATTGAGCGGAACAACACTGCTGTCGGCGTGGCTCTAGCCGCAAATACGATCGCCATCGGCATGGTGGCGTTCAAGGCTGTGTTCGGCGACTTCGTTGGCTGGACTGAAGGCCTGGTCTCTTTCGCTACTTTCGCTATCATTGGATTCATTGTGCTGCTGGTGGTGCGCTTGCTTTTCGACCTGGTCTTGCATCCCAAGGTCAACGTAGCCCATGAGCTTGCTGAGGAACAAAATCTGGGCTTTGCTTTTCTCGAAGGCGCCGTGGTTATTAGCGCCAGCCTAGTCCTCTTCTTCGCCATTTAGTTTTGTATATCAGGCAAGTGAAATGCTAAACAGCTAAGGCGTAGTTGGAGCGGACGCTGTTTGGGGTTGCGAAGCATTGGGGAAAGAGAGCGGTATAGGCCTATTCGGGGCGGGCGAAACTTGGGGTAACCTAGCGAGGCCAAGCCTAAAGTTATAAGGCTTGTTCCGAGCGGACGCGCCTGATGATTTCCTGCTGAGATTGCTTTTCCCGGTCCGCTTCCAGAAGTTCCTCGTTGTGCGCAAACCCGTTGTCAACGATCCAGTCGATGCTCTCATCGTCGACATGGTCTCGGTCCAAGACGGGCTGCAGGATATCGTTGAAGAAGTCGTCGCTGCCGATCTGCCCTGTCCATGTGCCTGAGTACTGATCCAGCGTGCCGTCATACATCCTCAGCAAGAAAACCGTTCGGTAGATGTCCAGCCCTTCAGCATCGTAGACCTGCACCCGGAAGTCCTCTCCAAAGCCAGTGTCGAACTCCACCAGGTCCGCATCCGTGTCGTACGTAACGTCCTTGAACAGGTCGAACTGGTCAATATATGACTCAGTCTCGGCAATCATACCCCCCAGCGTGCGCCTGCCCTCCTCAGTGATTTCGAATGCGCCTGTC
>CAUZQF010000081.1:0-9469 GCA_963581905.1 Dehalococcoidia bacterium | reverse complement strand
TCTCTGAGTTACATTAAGCCGGTCTTATCAGCCTAATACGGAGGACTACATGTCCCAATCAATAGACCTCAACGACGCCAAGCTGTCATGGCAAGGGGCGATTTCCCTGCATCGCACCGATGAGTGGGTGATGCCCTGGCGAGTGCCTTTCGAATCCAAGCGCCTGTTTCCGCCGGACGCCTTGCTGGAGCGAGCAGCTATGCCCGCCGGAGTGCGGCTGTCCTTTATGGCCAACACCTCATCGCTGACCATAGACCTGGACGTGCAGTCGGAGGACCCGCAGAAGCTGGATGTTTACGCGGATGGCCAGCTATATGAGTCGCTGAACGTGGCCGGAAGCAGGACCTTGCAGATAAATGGCTTGCCGACCGGCGAAAAGCTTCTCGAAGTATGGCTGCCTCAACATGGCGAGGTCCGGGTGAAGTCCCTGGCCATTGACGACGGCGCCAGCCTATCTGCCTACGACGACGGCCGCCCGAAATGGATCACCTACGGCAGCTCGATCACCCACTGCAGAGCGGCCGAGAGCCCCAGCACAACCTGGCCCGCCATTGCGGCACGAATCCTGGACCTGAACCTAACGTGCCTCGGTTATGGCGGCAACTGTCACCTGGAGCCCATGTTGGCCCGCATGATTCGAGACCTTCCTGCAGACTACCTCTCCATGAAAGTAGGCATCAACGTACAGGGACACAATAGCCTGAACGCTCGTACCTTCCGACCAGCCATCATTGGCTTCGTCCAGATCCTCCGAGAGAAGCACCCGGATACACCTCTGGCAGTAATATCGCCAATCTTCTCGCCGCCACTGGAGACCAAACAAAATGCAGTGGGCTTCAACCTGATCGAAATGCGACAGGAGGTGGCGCAGGCCGTGGACGATCTGAAGTCTTGCGGCGACAGCAACGTTCACTACGTGGACGGCCTGAAGCTGTTCGGCGCTCACCTGGGCCACATGCTGCCCGACGACCTGCATCCCAATGCAGAAGGATACAAACTCATGGGTCAGAACTTTGTAAACGAAGTAGCCAAGCCTGTGTTCAAGCTATGATTGGATAGCTGCTTTGAACTTCGAACTTAAAGCAATCACAGAGCAGGGACGGCGCTACGTAACGTTGTGCGAGCAACACGCCACTGATTTTGCACTGCGCGCTGGCGACCACGACCGCAAAGGCACCTTTGCCTTCGAGAACATCGAAGACCTAAAGGGCAGCGGCGTCATGGGCGCATGCGCTCCGGAAGACCTGGGCGGTCTGGGCATCGAGTCGGTGCACGACTTTGCCGTGGGCATAAGTCGGTTGGGTAGGGGAGACGGCTCCACGGCCATAGCCTCCACCATGCACATGTTCCGACCCTGGAGACTGACCCGCCGCCTCAAAGCTATGCGCAATTCCGATGACGCCGCAGCTTCCAGCATAGCAGCCAGCCTCAGGGACATGTCATCGGGCAAGACAGTGGTGGCAGCGCTGCTTTCAGAGGCAGGAACCGACCTGGTTCACCCCCTGGTCGAGGCCACCAGGATCGACGGCGGCTGGCTGCTTAACGGTCGCAAGATATTCGGAACCCTATGCGAAGCGGCCACCGTGTTCGAAATCACGTGCCGCTTCAAGGACACATCGGGAGACTACCAGCGAGCTATCGCTACTGTGCCCAGCGATGCCAAAGGCCTGGAGATACAGAACGACTGGGACGCCATGGGCATGAGGGCGTCGGGCAGCCACAGCGTCTCGATTTCGGACTGCTTCGTTCCGGAGTCGGCCCTGGTTGTGGCGGGCCCTTGGGGAGTGTGGAACGAAGGCATCCTGGTCAGTACCGGCGTAATCAACCTGGCGCTGGTGGCGGCGTTCTTGGGCATAGCTGAGCAGGCCCACGACAACGCCATGACCTCCACCAAGGGACGACGACGGGGATCCGACCAGACGGCCCTGGCTGACAGTCCTGCGATCCAGCATGGTGTGGCCGAGATGGAGATTGACCTGGCTGCGGCTCGCGCCATGTTGGAAAGATCGGCCAGATCAGCCGACGACTATCTCTCGACGCACGCCGATTCCGAGGTGATCCTGGCAGACCTTCTGGATATGGCCAAGGACATTCAGGTAACGAAGTGGTTCGTTACACGGAAGGCTGTGGACATCGTAGACAAGGCCATGACCTTGTCAGGCGGCTCCGGGTACCTAGGCTCAAATACCCTCTCCAGGCTCTACAGAGACGTACGCGCCGGGCCATTCATGCAGCCGTTCTCGCCCAACGAGGCCTTCGAGTTCATCGGCAAGGTTTCCCTCGATAGTTTTGAATAAAAAGCAAGGGGCGGGTATTTTAACCCGCCCCTTGTATCAATTCATCGTTTGCCTGTTTTTAGAAAAACCTACGCCACGCCCTCTAAGGCTGTTTCTTTCTCTTCTTCCGTCTCCGGCAGTGGCCCTTTCCACTTGCAGGTGAGGCATCGGGCATTCTCGCGGCCAGAGGCCACTAGCATCGCATCACACTCAGGGCACTCCTGCGGTATAGGCCTTTGGTTCAAGGCGAACTTGCAGTCAGGGTAGCCCGAGCAGCCGTAGAACAGCTTGCCCCCCCGGCCTTTTTGCCGACGCTGCACGATGTCCTTGCCACACTCGGGACAGGCCACACCGACGCGTATTATGATCGGCCTGGAATGCTTGCACTCCGGGAAGCCGCTGCAAGACATGAAGCGTCCGAAGCGACCTGTCTTAATAACCATGGGCCGTTCGCACTCTGTGCAGACCTCGTCCGTCTCTTCGTCGATCTGGTCTCGAGGAACTCGTTCCGCCTCTTTCATGGCCTTTTCTATGGACTTATCAAAGGGCTCATAGAATGCTTTGAGCATAGGCTCCCACTCCTGCTCCCCTTCTGCGACGTCGTCCAACTGGTTTTCAATCTTGGCGGTAAAGCCAATATCCATAATGTCCGGGAAGTGGGCCTTCAGCAGCTCAGTCACTGCGATGCCCAGCTTGGTGGGAATAAATCGTCCCTGTTCCTTCAATACGTAGTCCCTATCAACAATGGTAGCCATGATAGGCGCGTACGTGCTGGGACGACCGATGCCCTGGTCTTCCAAGGTTCGGATCAGCGTGGCTTCTGAGAATCTAGGAGGCGGCTGGGTGAAGTGCTGATCTGGAGACAGCACAAGGCAGTCCAGTGCATCTGCTTTGGCCAGCAGAGGCAGCGGCGCAGTCTCTTCGCTTTCGGCTGCGGAGTCGTCGACATCTTCCATGTACAAGGTACGGAACCCTGCAAATTTGAGGACGGAGCCGCGAGCCCTGAATTCGTACTTGGTATCCGACTTAACGCTAGATGCCTCAATCTCAATCGTGGTCGAGTCGAACAGCGCGTCGCTCATCTGGCTCGCAACCATGCGCTTCCAAACCAGATCGTACAGCCGGAACTGCTCGCTGCTTAGGTGCGAGCGAATCGCCTCAGGCGTCCTCAGAATCGAGGTTGGCCTGATGGCCTCGTGAGCTTCCTGGGCGCCCTTTACCTTCTTGGTGTATACCCTGGGTTCGCTGGGAAGGAATTCGGGACCATATTGGCTCTTGATGTGTTCAATGGTCTCTTTAAGAGCAACGTCAGCCACAGTAGTGGAGTCTGTTCTCATGTACGTGATGAGTCCAACCAGACCCTCGTCGCCAATCTCCATGCCCTCGTAAAGCTGCTGGGCCACCTGCATGGTACGTCGTGCGGTGAACCGGAGCTTGCGCGACGCCTCTTGCTGCATCGTGGAGGTTATGAATGGCGCTGACGGCCTGCTCTTCGTCTCCCGCTTGCGAACCGAAGACACCACATAGTTGGCACCCTCAAGGTCGCTGGTCAGTCCAGAGGCCTGCTCCCCATTGAGGATCTCCATCTTCTTCTTGTCGCCCTTGAGCGAGTGAAGACCGGCCTTGAACTCGATACGCCTGTTAGCAGTATCGCCGTGCTTGGCCATATTGGCGTCTATCGTCCAGTATTCCACCGGCTCGAAGGCATTAATATCCCGTTCGCGGTCAACCACAATGCGCAATGCAACAGACTGTACGCGCCCGGCCGATAGGCCTCGGCGAACCTTGCCCCACAGCACAGGGCTGAGACGATAGCCCACAAGCCTGTCGAGAATTCGGCGGGCCTGTTGAGCGTTGATAAGGTCCTGGTCTAGCTCCCGGGGGTTTGCGAAGGCCTCTTCTACAGCCTCCTTAGTTATCTCATGAAAGACGACGCGCTTAACCTTAGTCGGGTTGATCTTGATAGCATTTATAAGATGCCATGAGATGGCCTCGCCCTCGCGGTCCGGGTCAGTCGCCAGGTACACGATGTTGGCGGCTTTGGAGGCCTTGCGCAGCTCAGTCAAGATCTTCTTCTTGTCCGACAGCACGTCGTAGGTGGCATGGAAGCCTTTTTCGTCGATCTCCACGCCCATTTTGCCTTTTGGAAGGTCACGGACGTGGCCCATAGATGCCAACGCCTCGTACTTATCGCCCAGGAATCGCCCAACGGTGCGGGCCTTTGCTGGTGACTCTACTATTACTAAATCTTTCGCCATTTCCTACACTTTCACGACTGTTTGATATTCGGCAGAAGCCTCTCTAAGTCTGATGTAATTCATTCCGCCGACCTGCCTGACCAAGCCTTTTAGCTCCATCATGGCGAGCATCCCACTGACAACTGAGATACCCAATCCGGCGTTTCGTATAACCTCATCAATGTGAATGGGGTCGAATGTGACGTATTTCAGCACCTGGGACTCATTCTCATCTTCAGGGAATAGCGCAGTCATTTCTATCTGCTGCCCACTGATGAGATGTTCAACTCTTCAAGAATATCACTGCAATTCATTACCAGCTTAGCACCAGATTCTTTGATTAGCCAGTTGGTACCCTCACTGTTAGGGCGCGAAATATCACCCGGCACCGCAAAGACTTCTCTATTTTCTGCCAGTGCCTGTCTGGCTGTAATAGCACGCCACTCTTCAGCGAGCCCTCAATCACCAGCGTGCCTAGCGTCATGCCAACCATGATGCGGTTGCGTCGCGGGAAGTTCCTTGCGTCCGGCTTGGCCCCCAGCGGGTGCTCGGAAACCAGCGCTCCGTTTTCCACAATGCGCTCGGCCAGATTGGCGTGCTCGCCAGGGTATATCACGTTCACTCCGCTACCCATTACCGCTATCGTACTCTTACCTGCGTCCAGCGCGGCCCTGTGTACGATGCCGTCAACGCCCCTGGCCAGGCCACTCACCACGGTTACGCCAGCCACTGCAAGATCGTGGGAAAAGCTGTCGGCAGTGCCGCGACCGTATGCAGAGGGTACTCGTGTGCCAACCACGGACACTGACCGCTCGTCATCGGGCCAGAGCGCGCCACGCACATAGCGTATAGGAGGGAAGATCGTATATCTCCTTTAGTCTTGCTGGATAATCGGAGTCGTGCCACGTCAAAGCACGTACGCCACTCTTATTAAGACGCTCGATCTCCTCATCGGGGTTCAGCGTGTTCCTGCTAGTGAGGATTGACAAGGTAGTGCGCTTATCCAGTCCCGCCGCCAGAAATTCGGCGCCAGTAGCCGCCCACGCCAGATCCAGCGTGCCGAAGTAGCTCTCCAGTAGCTTGAACCTAGCCCTTCCGATGCCAGACACCCGGCCAAAGGCCAGCCAGTATTTTAGCTTTTCATCTTCCATTTTTTTAAATAGAATTTTCTAACGATAAATTAAGGCTATGCGAAATATGCATAGCTCCGCAGTTCTAGTCCACGAATGGAGAAAATAATACATCTGATGGTGATTGCGCAATAGTAGATTCACAGACTTGCGTGCAGGGCACACTTCGCCAAAGAAGCTTTACCAGTCTGAGGGCGGGATTTACTTCGACAAGTACGACCCATATGAAATACCTAATTACGACGCAGGGAAATTAAGGTCCATTGGATCGAGAGACGGTAATTAATAAGGCGGGTAAAGGGGTTATGGCGGAGAGGATGGGATTCGAACCCATGGTACCGTTAAGCACACACGATTTCCAGTCGTGCCTATTCGTCCACTCTAGCACCTCTCCGCGTGGGGACGCCTTCTGATTGTAAATGGAACGGGGCCTGCTTGGAAAGACTTCGACGCCCGCAAATATCCGAATTAAGGTATTTGCGGCTATCTGTGTCGGCTACGCTGGTATATTTCGATGAACTCTTGCAATGGCGTGCCCGCCACTGTTTTGCCGATCAGGTCCATAGGCAGGTCATCTAACTTCTTGAAGCGCACGCACGATTTTCCACGATCCATCTTGTGGCCACTGGCCTCGAATGCAGCGTCGAACTGGCTGGCCTTTTCCTCGTCGCCGTAGATGGACATGAGATACAATGACATATAGTTCTTCTGGGATGCCAGTGAAATCTACGTTAGCGGCTTCCCGTTATAGGCCTTCGGAAAGGTTTCCAGAGGCACAACCTAGCTAATCATGCCGAACGGGACTGTCTCCCGGTAGCCCTCCGGTAGGTTATCCAGGACAACCTGGCGCACCTCTGATACGAACGCCCGTCGATCTTCGGGAAATGCCGAGAGGTACTGGTCTGCGGTAGCCGCTTCGCTCTTAACCATCGCTGGAAAGCCCTATTAAGGAACATGGCGGAGAGAGTGGGATTCGAACCCACGATGAGCCTAAACCCATACCGATTTTCGAGACCGGCGCCTTCGTCCACTCGGCCATCTCTCCGGGAACGTCCAAAAATTATATCACAGCAATTTCAATATCCGCTGTGAGAGGGTATAAAAAATATCGACCTTTTCGGGTATCGTCCCTTATCATCCGTGTGAACTATAGCTTTTGGAGGCCTTTTATGGCTGTAGACCAGGAATATTTGGAGCGAGTATAGGGGCTGCTGTCACCAATTGACGGCCTGGAGTACCGGGACATGTTCGGAGGTTCTGCCGTATACCAGGACGCCGATATGTTTGGCCTAATATCCCGTTCGCCCTCAACGCTCTACTTCAAAGTAGTGGACCTGAACCGGGAAGACTTCATATCCGCTGGCTGTCCAAGGTTCGGACTAATGCCCTATTACCAGGTGCCTGACGGCGTACTGGATGACTCCGGCAAAATGCAGGAGTGGGCAGCCCTAGCCGTGGAGGTAGGCCACCTCAGTAAGATCAAGAAAAAGGGCTAGCTTCCCTATCCTTCTCGGTCTGCTCAGTACGTCAGGTAATCCTAGGTAGAACGAACTCCTCCACTGCCACCACCAGCCCATCGTCGTCCACCGACGGCGCGATGTAGTCGGCCAGCGCCTTGAGTTCGTCTGGCGCTTCCATCATGGCGATACTCAGTCCGCATGCCTCGAACATAGGCAGGTCGTTGTAACTATCGCCTGCCGCTATCATGTCAACCGGCTCACAATCCAGAATGCGTCCCAGCCTTTTTGCCGCAGTCCCCTTCGTCACGCCCTTCGCAGTAAAGTTCACCGCCCAAAGTCCGTTGTAAGGCAAATAGGCTTTGGCGGCCTGAAGCTCCGGGTGGGCCTCAAACTGCGCTATCAACTCGTCAGCAAGGCTCTCGACTACGTCGATGGTCGAGACGCGAGTCACGTTCCAGCTGGATATTTCGTCTGGACTGGTCACCGTGCCTCCGGGATGCGTGGCGAGGATAGGCACGTCACGACTGAGAAGAGCATCGACGACATCCTGAGCGTTGCCTTGACCTAGCGGCGCGCTCCACAACTCGTCTCCTGTAGTAGGATCCAAGATCAGCGCGCCGTTGTCGCAGATTTGCGGTGTTGTTAGTCCAAGCTGCCTCGCAAAGCTCAGGGCGTCTCCAGGTTCCCGCCCGGTAGCAATACACACCGGCAGCCTCTTGGATAGTTGGCGAATGGCTTCTTCTACTCGTGGGGCGATTTTCTCGTCGCGGCCAAGAAGTGTGCCGTCCAGGTCAACGAGAAACGCTGCGATATTTTTCGTCTCAGAAGTTACCAATGCTTTAGTACCTGAGCCAGATCATCGCTGGTTGCCGCCGTTGACGCGCAACTCCGTGCCGGACAGCCACTTCGCAGCAGGACTAGCCAGGTAGCGCACAGCCTCGCCAACATCGCGGGGCGCGCCGAATCCCAGAGGGTAGTCCTTGCGCCGTTCCATCATCATCTCCGGACTCCAGCCGAAGTCGCGAGATATTATCAGGCTGGGCAAGATCGCGTTCACCCGAACACCCTTGCTGGCCACCTGGTGCGAAAACGACTTAGTCAGGCCTCGCACCCCCGCCTTGGTGGCGCTGTAGGCCGGGGACACACCGTCAGCGCCGACCTCCGAAGCCCGGGAGCTAATGTTGATAATACATCCGTGCCCAGCGTCAATCATTAGCTTTAGCGCCGCTCGCGAGCAGTAAAAGACACCGCTTAGATTAACGTCGATAGTTCGCTGCCAATCGGCGTCTTGCAGGTCCCAGGCGTTACCCGGAGGCTCGTCCAGTCCTGCATTGTTCACCAGGATGTCCAGCCGCCCGTGCTCGGACAGCGCCAGAGCGACAATGGCGTCGGCATCCGCAGAATTGCTGGTGTCCATGATGCAGCAGAGGGCAGTGCCCCCCGCAGATCTGATCTCATCCACGGTGGCGTCAGCGGCCTGCAGATCGCCGATGACAATGCTGGCTCCAGCCTCTGCCAGCACCACGGCTATGCCCCGGCCAATGCCTTGCGCTGCACCGGTAACAATGGCTACCTGCCCATCAAGTCGCATGGAGTCGGTCATGATTAGTCCTCAGAGCTTAATTTTTAGTTTTTAGTGGCCGATTGCCTGAAGGTGAGTTTATTGGTGGGCATTGGCCTCGTCAAGCGAGCCCGACACCTATCACCAATAATGAGCACGTAATATAATGCTGCCACGTTCAACCAACACCTGAGTAGTGTTGAATTCCTCCCGGTGCCAGGCATCCGGCGGCAGACCATTCCACCCCATATGAGTATTAGGATATGCATGGCGAAGGTGCTGAAATCACTAACCACGACACGCGACGAGCCCAGATGCCTGCCATAAAGCGGGGCGGCACATACGGGCAGTGGCGCAAGTTCAGACGCGAGATTTTCAAGCGCGATAAGTGGACGTGCCAGACCTGCAAAACCAGACACTGGCCAAAATTCCGAGGCATCCTCGAGGCGGACCACATTACAGCGCTGGCTGACGGTGGTGCTGAATTTGACGAGGCAAACGTCCAGACCCTTTGTAAGCAGTGCCACAGGCAAAAGACCACCGCTTGGCTGACGAAACCAAAAAAGAAGGAGGCGACAAAATGAGCACATTGGATACTGCACAGCGATACTTCAAGGCTTGGAACTCTCATGATCCAAGTGGCATAGTTGCCACCTTCGCTGAGGGCGGAACGTACGAGGACCCGGCCTCAGGCGGACCCGTTAGCGGAGAGGCCATTGGCGAATACGCGGCAGGACTGTTCGCGGCATTCCCAAACCTCGCCTTCGAACTGGTCAGCGTTGCCGAAGCAGGTAATAACGCAGTG
>CAUZQF010000080.1:0-9541 GCA_963581905.1 Dehalococcoidia bacterium | reverse complement strand
CGAATTACTGTGAAGAAGCGATCTAAATCGCCTGTTCCGTATTGACGTGTGTGGGCACATTTTCTTCAGCAAATATCGCGTCAATCTCTTCGCGTATTTCTGTGTTGAGTTTCCACTCCACCGCAGCAACGTTTTCCTTAAGTTCCCACTCATTGCGCACACCTACCAGTCCAACTGATACGGCAGGGTGCCCTAGCGTCCAAGCGATAGCCATCTGAGCGACTGATTTATCATGACGCTTCGCAATCGCTTTCAAGCGTTCGACCACCCTTAATTCCTTCGCAAATTCTTCCTCTTGGAACAGGGGGAGTCGGAACGCGTTTCCACTGCTTCGCCAATCTCCTTCACCAAATTTTGTCTCTGATGTAAACGCGCCAGAGAGAAGTCCAAACCCAAGAGTGCCATAAGCCATGAACCCAATGTTCTTATCTAAACAATATGGTAGAACTTTGGATTCCATTCGACGGTCGAACATATGATAACCGACTTGATTGGCGGCCAAATGGCCAAAGTTTTCACACTCATCCATCATCTCTGGCGTAAAATTTGATACGCCGTAATGACGAATTTTGCCATCCTGCTTTAATTTCTCGAGTGCTCGGATGGATTCTTCGAAGGGCGTATCATGGTCAGGCCAGTGAATCAGCAACAGATCGAGAAACTCTGTTTTTAATCTCTGAAGGCATCCCTCTAGACGTTCGATAACATGGTCATATTGTGAGTTACGACCTATGCTTTTCCCATTTTCATCGTATTGAAAACCTACCTTACTTACTAAGACGATATCTTTTCTTTTATCACCTAGTGCCTTTGCCAAAAGTTCCTCAGAGTGGTACGGGCCATATACTTCCGCCGTATCGAAGAGTGTGATTCCATGGTCGATAGCGGAGTTAACCGCAACACTTGCCTCTTGGACATCGATATGTCCGTACTGTGTGCTACTCATTTCCCACGTGCCAAAGCCTATGGATGAAGAAAAAAGATCGGTATCACCAAGTTGTCGTTGCTCCATAATTACCCTCGCTGTGTGCTCTACTTATTCTTGAATCCGCCGTGTTCGATATAAACGCTGAGAGTGTCCAATAAACCTAAAAGCCATGATTTGTCGATGGCACGAACGCTTGAGAGTTATGTTGGATGTTCAGAATGAGATCACCAACACAAGAGAGCATTAACAGATATATCCCAGATGGAACCTACTGCTTTCATAATCACACCATCCTAAGCTAGCACAGACTATATGACCGACTTCTGAAGCTGTCATTTGCCATCAACCGCACTCGAATTTACTGTAGGCATTCAGCAACAATGGCTCCCCCTGAATCTCGGTGGAATAAGAGACACATCAACAGAATTTCTCAATATATCAGTACATTCCGATCGTCGTTCGACGAAATCATGCCTATAACATATTCAATTTGACGTCGTGAGAATTGCGTCCACCGAGCGTGCGGGAGAACCGCAACAATGGGACAGAATACTAATGGAGATTCGGCGCTGATTTGCCCTGCCAAGAACAGGTCTCGATAGCTAAGTGAGTATCGCAAATACCGCCGCACTCAGAGGATTATGCCTTGGCCTTCGTAATGGCGACCCTTAAAAGGATTGTCTGACGCGACGAATGGCACAGAAATGCTCCATACTTTCGACTAACTTCCACCGACTTTATCCGACTACCCAAAGGTTTGCAATAGAACCGACCTGAGCATGCGTCCCCTTAAGGAACACGCTCTATCCAACTGCGACACTTCGAAAGCGTAATCCCCTCCAACAATGTTACGCTAATTACGTTCCCTTCAGATTCAGGCATCATGCAAACAAATGGCTCGCTAATTTAATGCCGTGCTCGGAGATTACACAATTGTCATACTTCAATTCTCGCAGATCCCCAATTGTCGCTCGCAACGGCGCTGTCGCTACAAGTCAACCACTCGCCGCACAGGCAGGGCTGCGAATACTTCAAGAAGGAGGAAATGCCGTTGATGCTGCCGTTGCGACTGCCGCGGTTCTTAACGTAGTAGAGCCCGGGTCTACAGGAATCGGTGGAGACATGTTCGCCCTGATATGGATGGCGGATAGCAAAAAAGTCACGGCTATCAATGGCAGCGGTCGGTCCGCAGCAGCAGCTAACTCGAAGCATGTGCTAAACAAAGGATACGACTCCATGCCGACCGACGGTCCTGATGTCTCTCTTGCCGTGAGCGTCCCTGGCACAGTCCATGGGTGGCAGTTATGCCTAGACACGTACGGTCGCATGACCATGCGCGAAATCCTTCAACCTGCCATCAAGTACGCCGAGGACGGTTACGCTGTCTCCGAGGTCATTGCGCATGGCTGGGCTCTCAGCGAAGAGAAATTGAAGCAGCGCCCCTCTGGAGATGAAATGCTGCTGAAAGGGAGGGCTCCGCGCCACGGTGAGATCATTCGATTGCCCACCCTCGCTCGTTCCTTCCGAACGATAGCCGAAGGTGGCGCCGACGCTTTTTACCAAGGAGAAATTGCGAAGAAGATTGCCAGCTACGTTCAATCAGAGGGCGGCTGGATAACCGAGAAGGACCTATCTAGCCATCACTCTGACTTCGATGAGCCAATTAAAACCGATTACCGTGGCGTGACCGTCTGGGAATGCCCTCCGAACGGACAGGGAATAGCCGCTCTCATGGCCCTCAACATTGCTGAAGGCTTCGACCTGCCCGGGATGGGACCACAGTCGGCAGACCGTTACCATTACCTGATCGAATCGATGCGCCTCGGGTATGCCGATGCTCTCCGATTCGTTGCTGACCCGCGTGTGACTGATATGCCAATCGACGCGATGTTGTCAAAAGAATATGCGACCAGACGCCGCAACCAGATTGGCAAAACGGCCATAGAAAAAGTTTCGTACGGTATGCCAGGACCGAATAGTGATACTGTGTACTTGACGGTTGTCGACGGACAGGGCAACGCATGCTCGTTCATCAACAGTTTATACCAGGGTTTCGGGTCCGGGCTCATCGTGCCCGAGACAGGAATCGCGCTGCAAAACCGGGGAGCCCTTTTCTCGCTCGATCCGTCCCACCCGAACTATCTTGAAGGCGGCAAGCGTCCTTATCAAACAATCATCCCGGCTATGGCCTCTCGCGATGACGAGTTATGGCTTAGTTTCGGCGTCATGAGTGGATTTCAGCAGCCTCAGGGACACCTTCAGGTCATTTCCAATGTGGTTGATTTTGGCATGAACCCGCAAACGGCTTTGGATGCTCTGCGTTTCAGTGTCGACGTTCAGAACGCTGGCGCAGTCCGGGTAGAGGATGATCTCGATCCGAAGATCGTCGCTGAATTGAGGCGCCGCGGCCATAAGGTGTCGGTGATAGAAGGGTACAACCGCGCGTTGTTCGGTGGCGGTCAGGTGATCAGCCGAGACCCGGAAACCGGTGTGCTGATGGCAGGTTCTGAACCGCGGAAGGATGGCTCTGCCGTTGGGTGGTAGTAGGCGGTCGTTGACACGCCTGGCTTTTTTCTTGCCTCTGATTGAATCAGGCAGCCAGCAGGACGTGAATTCCGTGTTCACGGTACAGTTCGACCCTCCCCCGTCTGCACCGCAAAACAATCTAGGTTACTCTGGATATCTGGTCGAGCCAAGTACTGATTGAGAGTACGCCAATGCCTGATGCTGAGATGGATGCAGGTGGCGTTTGTTCAACCCAGGACGAACGGATTCTTTTTAAATAACCTTCTTTGCACCTCTACAAGGCAATTCTGCCTTTGCTAGACCACAAACTTAAATCTCCCTCGTATTGCCCTTGCCCACAATCCAAAATACAATAGAAGCGTGATTCCGCTGACGCTTACTATCAAGAACTTCATGTGTTACCGCGAGGACGTTCCTACGCTGGACTTCCGCAGTATTCACATCGCCTGCCTTTCCGGAGACAACGGCAACGGCAAGTCTGCGCTGCTGGACGCCATCACGTGGGTGCTCTGGGGCGAGGCTCGAACTCGCACGCAAGAGGAGCTAGTCCACCAGGGCCAGCAGGACATGGCCGTGGAGCTAGAGTTCCTCTCGCAAGGTCAGACCTATCGGGTCAGCAGACGGCACTCACGGTCCGGCCGTAGCAGGCAGGGCTCCACAATACTCGAGCTACAGGTCGCTGCGGATGAGGCGGGCAACAGCTTCGCGCCCATTACCGGCAACACCATGCGGGATACCCAGCGACGCATCATTGAAATCCTACACATGGACTACGAAACCTTTACCAATACCGCCTTCTTACAACAAGGCAAGGCAGACCAGTTCACTAGATCAACCCCGGCCAAGCGCAAGGAGTGTCTCGCTGAGGTGCTGGACCTCTCCTACTACCAGAAGCTGGAGGATCGCTCCAAGACCCGAAGCAGGGACATTCAGCAACGAGTGCGGGACGCCGAAAACGTGGTGGAGCTTCGCCAGAGAGAGATAGCCCAGCTTCCCGATTTTCAGGAGAAGTTCGAGCAGGCCAAGATCGAGCTGCAGAGGCTGATGCCGGATGTTGACCTTCTCCGCTTGAAGCTCGATGAGTTGAATCTTGGCGTGCAGGCATTACAGTCAAAGCGCGGAGACATGGAGCTAAGCCAGGGCAGGATGACCAGTGCCCAGGCAGAGATAGTCGACATTGAGCGACAGGTCCGGACCTACGAATCTTCCGTGGCTGACCAGGAAGCAGTCCTGACCAAGCGAACGGAGATCGCCGAAAACTTCACCGCGCTGGAGACAGGGACAACCGAGCTGGAACGGCTGAACCAGGCCCTGACACGAAAGAACCAGCTTGATGGCCAGAAGGCGCAAGCTGAGCAGGAGATCGCTCGCCAGGAGGCGACTCTGTCGGCGCAGGCCAGCCAGTTAAAGACAAGAATCGCCAGCGAACTGGAGCCACTGGTGCGCCGCATGCCGATCATAGTCGAAAGCCTGAATGGACTACAGCAGGAGCAGACGGCTCTGGAAATCAAAGAAGCAGAGCTGGCCAGACAGCAGGCCACCGTGGAGGACATGGCCGTAAAAGTGCGTTCGCTGGACGAAGAGAACGTGCGCCTACGGCAGTCGATGCTGGACACCAGATCGAAGTTCGACATGCTGGACAAGGGAGAGGCCACATGCCCTCTTTGCAACCAGCACCTGGGCGACGATGGCCAGGAGCATCTCAGAAGCGAGTACCAGCGGACAGGTCAGCAAGACCGGGCGTCGTTTGTCTCCAACGAAGCGATAAAGAAAGACCTGGAGCAGCGTCAGGCAGAGTTGGCAACGCTGTTGACGAAGGGAGAGTCGGACATCCGGGCCGGTCGCCAAAACTTGCAGGCCACAACGGTTCATCTACAGCGGGACCAGACCGACTCCAAGAAGGCAGAGGAAGACCTCAAGCTGGTTTCTACGGAGCTAACGCTGGTGGAACAGGCCCTACGAGGCGGGGCATACGCTGTGGACGAGAGAAGGGTGTCGGAACAGGTTAGCGCGGAGCTGGCAACTCTGGAGTACGACCCTCATCGACATGAGGAGTTACGGAACAGCATTCGGACACTGGAGCCGTACCGCGACCTATCCCGGCGGCTTTCTGAGGCGGAGGCGAACCTGCCTGGACAAAAAGAGGCTCTGGCCGCAGCACGTCAGATGCTGGAGCGGCGTCACACCGAGATACAGGAGGCCACCGTCCGCATCACGGCCCTGATGGAGGAGATGAAGGCCCTTCCCGTCCTTGAGGGCCAACAGCAGCAGGTGCAAGCGCAACACTCCATGCTGGCGAAACAGAGGGACGATGTACAGGTCCGCCAGGGTATTCTGGAGCAACAGATTCAACGCTGCGAGACCCTGGCCAACGAGGTCAAAGAGCAGGAGCAAAGCCTGCGCAGAATGGTCGTCGAAAAGTCTATCTACGACGAACTGACGGCCGCCTTTGGTAAGAACGGCGTGCAGGCACTGATCATCGAGGGCGCCATGCCTCAGCTGGAGGCGGACGCCAACGAGATCCTGGGCAGGCTTACGGAGAATCGCATGTTTCTGAAGCTGGAGCTTCGCGAGGGCCGCCGGGACCGTGCTACAGGCCAGCCTTCGGAGGAGATGGACATACGTATCGCAGACGAGGTTGGCACCCGCAGCTACGAGACCTTCAGCGGCGGAGAGGCCTTTCGCATTAACTTCGCGCTGCGTATTGCGCTGTCCAAGTTGCTGGCGCGCAGGTCAGGAGCACCTCTGCCTATCCTGTTCATCGACGAAGGTTTTGGATCACAGGACCGAATCGGTCAGGAGCGCCTAACTGAGGCCATTCAGTCCATCCAGAACGATTTCGAGCGAATCATCGTCATCACCCATATCGAGCAGGTCAAGGACGCCTTTCCTGTTCGGATCGAGGTCGTAAAGGGTCCCACAGGCTCCACGTTCACCATCACAGAATAATCCATTTGGACGCACACGGTCGCCTTGCCTTAGACAACCTTCTTTCACGCTACGTCCCAACCCTTTGCATTCTCCGTATGCCCTAAGCTGGTCGAAAACGCCCGCAAAAGGAGCAATCGATGATCTCATCAATAACCTCTCTCTTAGACCACATCGAGCGGCCTCAACTAGCCTAGGGCGACCCTGTTCGCCAATTCGAGTCCGAGCTTCCACACTTCCACTCATGGGTTGAGGAGAAGCGCATCGACTCCCACCTACGAGAGCTCATGAGGGCAGAGCCTCGCACGGCAGTAGTGGACGCGGCAGTTCTCCTGGAGGAGCGCCTCAAGCACCTGCTGGAGGTATCCACTGTCCGTGTGGAGGGTTATCGAAAGTTCTACAAGGGGTCGTACACCGAGGCCGTGTCCTGGGCATATCGTCTGGGCATGATTGACGCTGCCATGATCAAGGAGCTAACGACCATGGACAGGATTCGCGTCTGGTTCGTGTTGGGATGGCCCCATAAGATGGACTTCGAAGATCGCGAGATTTCGATAATAATAGATTGCCTGCGCTCGCCACGTCTGTTCTTCCCAACTGACGAAGGAGCAGCCCGCCGACCATGGTCCATGAAAGTCTTCAGCTGAACGATGAAACGCGATCGACGGGACTGGTGGGAGTTGGCCGTTGCAGCACTGCTAGGCGAACTGGTGGACCTGCTTCGCGAGGGCGAGAGGCCAGAGGTAGGCCGCGTATCCTGGGCTTAGACCTGAGTAAGAACGAGCTCTTCCGTTAGCCTGCTAAAAATCAGTCTCAGCCGCTTTCAAGGGCAGACCAGCCACTAGTTCATGCGGCGCAGGGGCTTCTGCGTGATGTACAGATACACCATAAAAATGAACATCGTTCCGCCCAGAATACCGATACCAATCTGAAGACCCAGGTAGTCGATCAGTAGCGCCGTCGGCAGCACACCCAGAGGCATCATGCCGCGATTGAGCATGAAGACGCTCATTACGCGGCCCCTGTACTGGTCCTCCGTCAGCTCGAGCACCAGCGCCTGGTTCAGCGTTCTACGTGCGGCGTCGCCCAAGCCCAGAGGAATCATTACGATCATGGCGGCGAAGTATATTGGTATGGCCGCCACCAGCATCAGTGCTATGGCGGACAGGAAGCCACCCACCATCAGCAGCAGGCCTCTCTTCCACCTTCCCAGTGACGCCACGGCCAACGCCCCAACCAGAGACGCCGCGCCCATGACTGCCATCAGCAGGCCCATGAACTCCGGTCCAACGTGGTAGATCTCCACAACGAAGAACGACATGAGAAACCTGAAAGGCTGTGCCAGGACTGTGGTAACCAGCCCAACAATGAGCAGCATCTTTATGGTGTGTGCATTACCGATGTAAGTGAGACCGGCCTTGATCTCGCTCATCATGCGACCCCGTTGCCTTGCCAGGCCACTGCCGGTCTTGGGAACAAAGTTGGTAAGGACCACAGCCGCGAAGGCCAAGCCAGATGTCACGAAATAGACGTAGTGAGCACCGGCGAAAGCGGGCGCTGTTAACGTCATAGCGCTCATGTCCGCAGAGCTCAGTGCCATAGCGTTCGTTACCTTACTTACTCGCCGGCACCAACGAGGGCACGATTGCCTGTCTGGCCGGCAACAAGAAGGAGAACACCGCACCTTGAATGATCCCGCCAATCATGAGGTACTGCCACGTAATTGCGCCGGATACGATAACGAATCCTATGACCAGAGATAGTACTGCAAAAAAGAACTGGCCAACTTGCACTATACGTTTGCGGTCGAATCGGTCTGCGATGGCACCGCCAAACAGCGACAGGAACAGCATGGGCAGTGCGTTGGCTGCCCCCACAACGCCAGTCAGTATGGCGGAGCTTGTGATTTCATAGGTGAGGAAGCTGCGAGCCAGCATCTGCGTGCCAGCCATAATGCCCAGCATGCCAAGCCAGAAGAAGAGGAACGATGGGCTGGAGAGGGAGTTGAAGGTCTGCCGCCAGTCGTCCCTTTTTGCTGGAGGAGCGGACTGAGTGCCTGTTGCCGTCTGCCCGACAGCGCTGTTGGTATTTGCTACGTCAGCATCGTCGGCCTTTTGCGCATCCTACGATTTGGCATCATCCGGCAAATATCGGCCTTCCTAATATCTAAAAAGCATAACAAGAAATTGGCATCTTGATTATACTCCTATTACCGATACCCGACTTCACCTTCTCTGACCCACGACTATAGCTGAATGTCTTGAAGCTGTGGTGAGATCTTCAGGGGAGCCGCCGTCTCTGCCTGCACGTCTTGCCCGGTCCAACCAGGCGCTACCTCGGTCAGCAGAAGGCCATCGTCCGTGACCTCTATGACAGCAATATCGGTAACGATGATATCGACGCAGGCCTTGCCCGTCAGAGGATACTCACACTCTTTAACTATCTTGGAATTGCCCTTTCGGTCCGAGTGCTCCATGGCTACGATGACGCGTTTTGCACCGGCCGCAAGATCCATAGCACCGCCAACGTTGCCTATGCCACGCTCTGGCAGCATCCAGTTGGCAAGATCGCCGGTCTCGGACACCTGCAGCGCACCCAGGACAGTGACATCGATGTGGCCGCCCCGAATCATCGCGAAGGCATCCGCCGAATGGAAGAAGGACATGCCGGGATACCAGGCCAAGAACTGGCCGCTGGCGTTGGTCAGGTCTACATCTTCTTCGCCAGGTTCCGCCATAGGGCCAAAGTTCAGCACGCCACTCTCGCTGTGATACAGCACTTCTCTGCCTTCCGGCACGAACTGCGAACATAGCGAAGGTATGCCAATGCCGAGATTGACCACGTCGCCATCCTGTAGCTCGTGGGCTACCCGCATGGCAATGATTTCCCGGTCCAGGCGCAGCTTTTCTTCCATTGAGTTATTGCTCCGGCTTTTGAGTGGGGTACGACGGCAGGGCCCGGTCTAACCTAAAGGCCCTGCCATTTAAAAAAATCGGTGTTCCGGCTAGGAATACTTCCCTGTGAGCTGAGGCGTGGTGCCTTCCTCGCCCTTGTTCATGCGGTCCAATCTGGTCTCTCGTGACCAGGTGCGCTTTAGGTCGTCGCGCACGTCGTTGTGAAGCCTGCCCATGCCTTCGACTTCAAGCTCCATCTTATCGC
>CAUZQF010000079.1:0-9652 GCA_963581905.1 Dehalococcoidia bacterium | reverse complement strand
AACGGCGTAAGAGAGCAGCTTGGCTATTTCCCGACTACGCCTTTCTACGCCCGCATGTTTGAACGCGCAGGTTTCGCCGAGTCGGACCAGACGGGATGGACGGATGAGATGCTGGACTCGGTCCTAATAGCAGGCAGCGAGGAACAGGTTGCCGAGAAGCTGAACGAGATTTTCGCATGGGGCGGCTCAGAGGTACTGACCAGTGTTATCACCGTAGGCGATTCTGAGGCCTCCCGCGAGCGAACCATGAAGCTCATCGCGGAGGTATCGGCGTCTTGACCGGCCATAGCATGGAGGAAAAAGTCTTTGAGTGAAAGTGTAAGATTTGATGGTCTTGAATTCGCCTCTGTGGAGGTCACCGAGCGCACGACGTGGATCTTTGCGGAGCTTACGGACAAGAATGGCCTGAAAGCGACGGTCGAAATCACCAGCGGCCCCGAGACGGCAATGGCCGTGAAATTGCTGCCGGAAATGCTTCAAGCTCTCGCAGAAGAACCCATATTCAAAGACGAGGACGTGCAATCGCGACTTGGCCTATCTGACGGCGAACTGCAGCAAGACAAGGCAAAAGCAACTGCCATCAGCGGGTTGCGTAGCGCGGTCACGGACGTACTGGCGCAGAAGCACGGCCAGTCGATCACCGAGTTCCTCTGTGGCAACGTGCAGGACAGCGTGCCTCTATATGGCAATATTAATCGGCATTTACTGACGCGGGAGCGCACACCGGACGCGTTCGCCAAGGCAGCTTTGATGGCTGTCGAAACCGGATTCACTACAATAAAGTGCGCGCCGTTTGACGAGGTTAGTCCGCCTTCGACTACAGATGCCATACTAGGCATTGCGAACGTTGGCATACGCCGTGTAGCCGCCATTCGGGCCGCCATCGGACCTGACGTTGCGATACTGGTTGACTGCCATAGCCGTTTTGAACTTCATACAGCTCCCCTGGTTGCGGAGGAGCTAGCCAAGTCCGGCATAGGTTGGTTTGAAGAGCCTGTGGAGCCCACTGACGACATGGACGTTCTGATTCAAATCGCCGGTATTGTCAGCATGACAGTCGCTGGCGGTGAGGGTGGCTACGGCCAACAGTGTTTCGATGAGCTCATCAAGTCGGGTGCCGTCAAAGTCATAATGCCGGACATTAAATACTGCGGCGGTGTGGCCGAGGCCCGGCGTGCAGGCATCTCTGCATTGGCTCTGGGAGGGCAGGTCTCGCCCCACAGTCCTTCGGGGCCGATATCCCTTCTGCAAAGCGGTCACGTAAGCGCTGCCTTGCCAGGTTCAATGCCTCTGGAGCACGCAGTGTACGAAGCGACTTGGCGGTCAGAGGTGTTATCCCCGTCTGAAGTTGTCAAAGACGGCCGACTAACAATCCCATCAGGTCCAGGGCTGGGAGCCACGCTGAACCAGTCGCTGATCAACCAACGTGGCAAACGCTGGAAACCGTAGCTCTGGTTAACCTGTCTACGTTAGCAGGTCTATCGCCAAGGCCATCATTATCTTCGTGCCACTGAGCAGGCTGGCAATGCCCACGGACTCATCTGTGCCATGAACGTGGCTTAGCATGGGATCGTCGTCCGGATGTGATCCAGAGAAGCCATAGGTAACCGTGCCAAGCGGACGTGTGAAGCGCGAGTCAGTGAAGCCTGTGCTGATGGCAGGGACCCACTGGATGTCATTTCGTCCCAGAGCCTTGGCGGTGGCCTCTTGTATACCCCGCGAAAGGTCCGTATCAAATTCTGACGAGTTTGGCACAGCCATATAGTCAATCTCATAGCTGACTCCAGGTATGTCCTTCAGAATCTCATCAAGCTCTCCCCTTAGATAATCCTCGCTCTGGTGCGGCAACGTGCGCACGTCGCAAGTAAGCTTGATGGTTTCCGGAACGCTGTTGGATTTTATTCCGCCCTGAATGATGGTTGGTGTGACGGTCATTCGGGACAGCGCTCGCATTATTGAAGCGAACCTGGGGTTGTCAGGCTCTAGCTCAGCAATGATCTCATCAACGTTGGCCGCCGATGGTTTATGCTCAATGGCGAAGTTAGACAGGTAATCGAATAGGCTGGTGGAGGTATCGCGCTGGGGTTCGTAGCTCTCCATGCTGCCAAGCACCTGGCTTAGGCGGTACATGGCGTTGGTGCCCTGCCACGGCGTCGAAGCGTGGGCGCTGGTGCCCTTAATCTCGATTTCGACCTGCAGGCGACCTTTCTCTCCGACTCCCAATATATAGGTTAATCCGCTGGGTGAATCAATCGGCGTTCCCCCGCCCTCGTTCACGGCGAAGGGTGCCTTGAGCTTTTCGGGATGGTGCTCGGCCAACCAGCCGAAACCGTATCCGCCTCCGTGTTCCTCATCCGCTCCAGAGACGAATCCAAGTGTGTCCTTGAGCTGAATCCCGTTTCTCTTCAGCAGGCGCATGGCGTATAGCTGCGCCGTGAGGAGGCCTTTGCAGTCAGATGCGCCGCGGCCGTAAATCCTGCCATTGGCTATCGTCGCGCTAAATGGCGGATAGGTCCACTTATTTTCCTCTTCTACCGGGACAACATCGGTGTGTGACATGAAGAGCAGGCCCGTGTCGCCGGAGGTGCCAGGTATGCTTGAAATAATGTTACCGCGATTTGGGGAAGCCTCCAGAATTTCGGACTCGATGCTATCTACTGCTAACCAGTCTCGGATGTATTCACAAACCGGCGTTTCGTTGCCGGTGGGCATAAACCCGGTGTTGACTGAGGGGATTCTCACCAATGCCTGCTCGAGAGCCACGATCTCGTCGCGCTGAGCATCCACCTGTTCAAATAACTCATCTAGTGTTGGCATCGAAAGCTCCTCTTAGAATAAAGCGTTTGAATGGCTGCCTAGGGTTTATCGAAAAGATAGGTGGCCATAAGTAGCGCTGCGATAGTTTTGGCGTCTTGAATCTCGCCGAGCCTGATTAGCTTGTCGATATTGGCAAGGGGCGTTCGGATGATTTCGATGGACTCGTCGTCGTCCGCGCTGAGCTTGCCGGGCACCAGGTCCTTGGCCAAGTAGGCGTAGAGAAACTCGGTGCTGAATCCGGGTGCAGACCAGAAACCACCCATGGTACGCAGATTTCTACTGGCGTAACCAACCTCTTCCTGTAGCTCACGCTGCGCGCTATCGTCAGGTGACTCACCCTCCTCAACGCCGCCAGCAGGAGCCTCCAGAATGAACTGCTCCGTGGGGTAGCGGTACTGGCGCACCAGCAGCACGTTGTCGTCTTCATCAATCGGTATGATGACTACCGCCGCGGAATGCTCCACGACTTCGCGTACAGACTGGCGTCCGCTGGGGAGCAGGACCGTGTCAGATCTTATGTTAATTATCTTGCCCTGATATATAGACTGCGACTTAATAAGCTTTTCAGGGTCCATGCTCATCTCCGCTTCAATAGATTCTTATGTTGGTTGGCTTTAGTTAAAGGTTTTCCAGGCCCAGGCGTCGAGTCAGGGCAGCGTAGAAAGTGCTGGGTGCATGAGCTCTAAGAAACCGCGTCGTGTATGGGCTGCGCTTGATCGTAACTACGTCGTCTGGTTGTAACTCCATATCTGCAAACCCGTCCACGCTCAAGACAGACTCGTGCGAATGGCCCGCGTGCAACTCTATGACCGAATAGTCCGGGAGGATAACGCCGTTACTGAGTCCTGTGTGTGCCGCGACCGGTTGAATCAGCATGGCCCGGGTTTCCGGGTACATTATGGGGCCGCCCGCCGAGAGCGCGTAGCCTGTGCTGCCCGTAGCCGTGGAAACGATGACAGCGTCCGCCCTGTAGCTGGTGAGAGCCACGCCATCGATGGTGGTCTCAATGTCGAGAAGTCCGCTGACGCCCGCTCGCCCAACGACAACCTCGTTTAGTGCGTGCAAAGTAAGCCGAGGCTCAGAATCCGAAGGCCCTAAGACCGTCGTCTCCAGCATCATTCGTTCTTCTACTCTGAGGCCGTCGTTCAAGTAGTCGGGGAGTTTTTCAATCACATCCTCGACACGAATCTCGGCCATAAATCCTACTCGGCCCATGTTGATGCCGACCATAGGGATGCCATAAGCGGCAATGACCCGCACAATTCGAAGTATGGTTCCGTCGCCGCCTGCAACCACAATCACGGACGTATCCGACAGAACATCGCTCTTGTTTTCCAGTTCGCTGGCCGCGCATTTCCAGTAGTCCTTCGGCAAATCAATGGACTTCTCAATCGTCTCAAGCATTTCAGCAGTTCCTGGCGATTGGGAATTATAAACAAGCCCTATCATGGAGCCACGTGCCGTTGCAAGAGATGATAAACGAACTGATGATAAGGGGCAGAGGTCATTTTAGAGACTATTCGATTGTGAGATATTGGCATAGTCATAAGGATTATTTATACACTTTCCCGGACCCAGAGGCAGTCTAGCATCGGGTCTATGGAGTGTCAACGAACTAGGAAATCAGTACGTCGGCTGCGGCTCTGGCCAGGTTGAGAAGTGGCGTTGGGTATATGCCGAAAAATAGCGTTGCCGCAAACGAGACGCCTACCGCCAGACGCATCGGAAATCCAAATCCGATCTTGGTATCGGACTCTGGCGCAGACAGGTACATGGCTTTGACCACTCGCAAGTAATAGTAGGCAGATACCACGCTGTTGATTACGCCTATGACCACAAGCCATGCCAGTCCGCTGTCTATGGCCGCGCCGAACAGGTAAATCTTGGCCCAGAATCCAACGCTAGGTGGTATGCCAGTCAGCGACAGCATAGACAGGGTCAGGACGGCGGCCAGCAGCGGAGCGCGCCTACCAAGTCCTGCGAAGGCATCAATATGGTCGCTCTTGGTGTGATGGGTGATGGCTATGATTGCGGAAAAGGCTGCCAAGTTGGTTGCCGCGAAGCCTCCAAGGTAGAAGAGCATTCCGGATGGCCCAAGGGTAGCGTCGCCTGACCTTGCCGAAACTGCTGCTAGACCCATCAGTATGTAGCCAGCGTGGGCCACAGTGCTATAGCCCATCATTCGCTTTATGTTGTCCTGCTTGATCGCTACCAGGTTGCCCAGCGTCATGGAGAGCGCGCTGAGGATGGCGAATATGGCTCCCCAGTCCAGGCTCAGGACATCTAGTGGGAACGCTACATAGAAGACGCGAAGTATAACTGCGAACCCGGCGGTCTTGGATGCTACGGAAAGAAATGCCGTAATTGGGGTAGGTGAACCTTCATAGACATCTGGGGCCCACATCTGGAAAGGCACGCTGGCAATCTTGAAGCCGAAGCCAGCGATGATCAAGACGATGCCAAACAGCATAGCGTTGCTGCCGAAGGGTGTGCCCGCTGCCAGACCCATTTGCGAAAGGTGTTCCGCTATTTCAGGTAGCGACGTGGTTCCTGTGAAGCCGTATACGATAACCATTCCGTATAGCAGCACCGCAGAACTGATCGCACTCAGGATCAGGAACTTAAGTCCAGCCTCAGTGGATTTGACGTCCCGATTGAACGCCGCCAGAGCCGCGATAGGCAGGGCCGTCAACTCTAGCGAGATGTAGATCGTTATGAGGTCCGTCGTAGATGCCAGCAGCATCATGCCGGTGGCTGAGAACAGAATAAGGGCATAGTACTCGGCCTGGAATCTCTCGAACTTCTTTACGTAATCGGTAGACGCCAGAATGACCACAGCTACTGCCGCCAGCAGCACGAACTTTAAGAACAGGCTGAACTTATCCACGACCAGCGTATCGAACAGCCCTGGCATCTGGTCCGGGCCGGTGCTGGCGAAGCCCATCCACAGCGATATGCTGAAGGTTAGAGGCACGATCAGCCCTATGGCAGCTATGGCCGGGATGACGCCCTTCCGTTTGACCACCAGGTCTACGAGAATTATCAGCGCTCCAAGAGCAGCTAGGCTTAGCTCAGGTGATAGCAGGTAAAGGTCGTGAATACTCATTTAGCTAGTTCAACCTCGCCTGCGCCACGCGTTCCAGGGAGTTAGCGATAGGCTCGATGCCGCTGGCGAAAACGTCAGATATTATGGACGGGTAGACGCCCACGACTATGATGGCAATGATAAGCACGGCGATGGGAACGAACTGCATGCCTGTCGCGTCAGTAATGTCCTCGAACCTCTCCTTGATAGGCCCGAACATCACCCTCTGAATCGTCCATAGTATGTAGCCAGCCGCGAAGACGACGCCAGTGGCGCCGATTACAGTAGCCAGTGTCCAGACCTTGATAGTTCCAAGGAATACCAGGATCTCCGCGGCGAAACCACTAGTGCCAGGAAGACCAAGAGAGGCCAAACCAGCGACCATCAGTGCGAGCGTAATAAAGGGCATGCGCTTGGCCAGTCCGCCCAGGTCGGGAATGTAACGTGTGTGGGCCTTGTCATAAATGAAGCCCACCAACAGGAAAAGCAGTCCAGTGATGGTGCCGTGGGTAAACATTTGCATGGCAGCGCCCGTCAGGCCCAACGGCGACACGGTTCCAGCTACACCTGCCACAGAGGCTAGCCCCAAAACCACGAAGCCCATGTGACTTACGCTGCTGTAAGCGATGAGTCGTTTCAGGTCCGTCTGCCTGAAGACTACCACCGCGCCGTAGACGATGTTAATTACGCCAGCCGTCGCCAGTAGCCACGCAACGCTGGTGACAACTTCCGGGAACATGCTAATGGACACACGTATCATTCCGTACGCGCCCATCTTCAGCAGTACGCCAGCAAGCATAACGCTTCCAGCGGTCGGTGCGTCTGTGTGCGCGTCGGGCAGCCATGTGTGGAACGGCCATAGCGGCAACTTCACTGCAAAGGCGACAAACAGAAGGGCGAACACTACACCTGCTGGAAGCAAGAGGTTCGCACCCGCAATGGCGGCAGGCAACTCAGTCATGTCGAAGGTGCCGGTGGAGAAGAAAAGCACAAGGATACCCACCAGCATTAGCGCGCTGCCAAACAGGGTGAATATTAGGAATTTCATCGCTGAGAATTCACGCTTGCTTCTGGGCTCACTTCCCCATATAGATATGAGGAAGAACATGGGCAGAAGCTCAAGCTCCCAGAAGAGGAAGAAGAGCAGGAAGTCTAGAGATATGAATACGCCCATGACGCCGGTTTGCAGCGCCAGAAGCCACATGAAGTATTCGCGAACTCGAAGACCAATTCGCCATGACGCAAGCACCGCGACAAATCCGAGAAGGCCGGTGAGCAGCACCAAAGGCACGCTTAAACCGTCCACTCCCATGAAGTATTGCACAGCGAAATCTCCGCCGCCACTTCCAGGAATCCAGTCGCGAATTCTGTCGATCATCTGTACCCCACCCTTGGCGGAGTCGTATTTTGCAAAGATGACGACCGTTAATATCAGGTCTGCTGAGACGATAAGGGCGGCGAAGGTTCGGATCAGCTTATCGCCCCTGAGTAGTAGGGCGATCACGATTGCCCCTGCCAGAGGCAGGAAAACCGTTAATGTTAACAATCCGGAAAATTCCAAGCTAAATCCTTATTACCTGATGAACAGGAACACCCCGAATGTTAATAGAATACCGATTGAGATGGCCATGCCATAGGTCTGCAGTTGGCCGGTCTGGGTCTGACGAATGGCCGAACCCGTGTTGGCTCCGAACCATCCGATTAGTCGCACCGTACCGTCCACGATGGACCGGTCGAACCAGTCAGTGACGTAAGCGATGCTGCCGTAAAAGACTTTGCGAACGAGGATGTCCTCGTAGAGTTCGTCGAAGTAGTACTTCCGCGAAAGCAGAATATACAGTGGTTTGAATGCGCGCCCCACAGCCTCTGCCGATATCACCTTGGTCTGGTACATCAGGTAGGCAAGAAGAATTCCTGACAGTGCTACCGCGCTGGAAAATGCAGCCAGCGGTTTGTTAAACGCCGCTGTCCCATGCGCTCCTTCGTGGAACGCAGGACCCGATTGCATAAACTCTGACATCCAGTGCATGGGCACTATGCCCAGGTCGGTCAAGGGATTGGCTACGAAACCAATTACGACTGCGGGCACTGCCAGAACCAGTAACGGCCATGCCATGACAGCAGGCGACTCTCCGAGATGAAGGCCGCCGCCATGAGCCTGAGCTTCAGGATCTGCCTCTGACCCACCTCTGAAATCACCGTGGAATGTCATGAACAGCGCACGGAACATGTAGAAGGCTGTCATGAAGACCGCAATAAGGGCCAGCCAGAAAACCAGGGTTCCGATGAAACTACCGGCACCAAAAGCGTGAGCGAGGATCTCGTCCTTGCTCCAGAAACCGGAGAAGGGGAACATACCGGAGAGACTCAGGCTGCCTATCATGAAAGTGGCGTAGGTTATGGGCATGAACTTGCGAAGGCCGCCCATATATCTCATGTCGAAAGTGCCGGTGGCATGGTTGACGCTGCCTGATCCCAAGAAAAGCAGTGCCTTGAAGAATGCGTGCGTAAACAGGTGGAATATGGCCGCGCCGTATGCACCAACGCCCAGGGCCAGCATCATGTAGCCCAACTGGCTTACCGTCGAGTATGCCAGCACGCGCTTAATGTCATTGGAAACCAGTCCCATAGATGCGGCAAAGATGGCAGTGATGCCGCCGATTATAGCGACCACTCCCATGGCGACTGGGGCCATTTCAAAAAGCGGGAAGAACCTTGCCACCAGGAAGACTCCGGCGGCTACCATCGTCGCGGCGTGGATCAGTGCGCTGACCGGCGTGGGACCCTCCATGGCATCTGGAAGCCATGTATGCAGCGGGAACTGGGCCGACTTGCCCATGGCCCCTGCGAAGATGCCCAGGGCAACCCACTGCGCCATGGTAACCGAGATTAACCCGGCATCAACGGCGTGGTAGATATCTGTGATAACAAAGGGATTTAGGCCGTTAGACGTGAATATCTCTGAGTTGAAGAACAGGAACAGAATCGCCAGCAGCAGTCCCAGGTCCGCGAAGCGTGTGATGATAAAGGCCTTCTTGGCAGCAGCAGCTGCCGATGGTCTCTCGAACCAGAACCCGATTAACAGGTACGAACCCAGGCCGACCAGCTCCCAGAACACGAAGATCTGCAAAAGGTTGTTGGCCAGAACCAGGCCTATCATGGCCATGGTGAACAGGGATAGGCTGGCGTAGTAACGTGTGAAGCCGCCGTCGCCTTTCATGTAGCCGATGGAGTAGATGTGCACCATCAGGCTGACGCTGGTAACGACCATCAGCATCACCGAGGTCAGCGGGTCCATCAGAATGCCGACCTTGAACTCGAACTCGCCAGCAGTGAGCCAGCTATACAGACCGAATTCCAGGTGGCCATGGCCGCTGATCGTGCTGGACAGCGCCCATAGGGAAAGTACGAAGGACGCGCCGACGGCCAATATCGCGACAACGCCTGCCAGCTTCGACGCTGCGCCAAGCATCGGCCTGATCACGACAGCGATCAAGATAAACGACGCCAACGGCAGGATTAGTATTAGCCAGGCTGCGAGTTCAGGCATCCCTTATAATTTCCTCAATATTTCGTCGGCCACATGTTCGCGGCCTTTAGGAACCAGGACTCGGAACGGCACCCGCTCGCCCCAGCTCAGGATATCGCCCTCGGGAATGATTTTTGTGGGCAAACCATCGCCCTCTAAGACGTCTTTCCACATCTCAGCAATCATAAGGTTAGGGGCTTTTCTGTAATCAACCCACATTT
>CAUZQF010000078.1:0-9764 GCA_963581905.1 Dehalococcoidia bacterium | reverse complement strand
TCAGCAGCAGGCACTACCTTGTTCACCATGTTCCACTTCTCAGCGGTTTTCGCGTCCACCGTATCACCAGTTAGGTACAGCCAGTTGAGATGTCGAAAAGGCATCATGTAGGGCAACAATATGGCTGGCGAGTGGGCTACGAACCGAATTTCGGGCTCGCCAAAGACGGCGTTTTCCGACGCTATGACTATGTCTGCCGTCATCGCCAGGACGTTGCCCGCAGCCAGCGCGTGGCCGTTCACCGCACATATGGTCGGTTGCCGCAGGTTCCAAAGCTTCATCAGTATCCTTGGCGCCAGGTGATAAGCATCCCAGTTGGCAGTTGGCTCCACATTCTCGTGGGACTGGCCTGGAGTGATATCAAACCCAGCTGAGAATGCCCTGCCAGCACCCGTCAACACCAGCACGTTTATGTCGTGATCGTTTTGAATGTCGTCCAAAGCATCGCTAAATTCCCCCAATAGCTCGGCACTGAGGGCGTTCAGCTTATCAGGGCGGTTTAATATAAGGGTTGCTACACCATATCCTTTATTAAGTTGAATGAATTCGTAGGTCACTGCCTCTCCTCCGTGGTTTTTTTACGCAATAGTTCGGTATTTCATTTGACAGTTGTTGTTATATCATGGTAGAAGGTGTCTGTGCTGCAATGTATAAGTCGGCACCAGGATCTGCTGCATTACGTACCTTTGTAGATATCGATCAAGCGTCTATAAGGGCATCCTAAGCGAAAACCGCAGGAAGGAAGTGCAGGAGTGATAGGAGAAAAGAAGTCTATGGCTTCTGCGAGCAGAATACGCAACATCGACATATCGATTACTGCACACGACCCGTAGGCCACCACACACAACCTCATATTTTGGGTATTCCTGTACCCTTTTTCTGCAATCTCGACGCGAATCAGTTGAACCCTTCACCGCTTTGATACCCCCTACCTTACGCTTGTCTGTTTCAACTTAATGTCGTCCCCAAGTACCAACTTCACCCGCAGCAGAATCGGTCGCCGAACGCCCATCAGAGTTTGCCACTGCGGTCGCACTATTGCGTAACCACTGGAGAACCCATTACATGAATGGAACTACCAACAAACATCAGATAGAAGTCAAAAATCTATGGAAAATATTCGGCCCTCAGCCTGAACGAGTGTTCACCGAGGAACACCAGAACAAGTCTCGGTCCGAATTACAGGAAGAGCTTGGCGTCGTTGTCGCACTTCGAGATGTCTCCTTCAACGTAGATCCAGGACAGATCTTTGTCGTCATGGGCCTATCAGGCAGCGGGAAGTCTACTCTAGTACGGTGCCTCACCCGCCTCATAGAAAATAGTCTAGGCGATATTTACTTTGGCGGCGAGAACATAGTCGAATTCTCCTCAGACCAGTTAGTGGAATTCCGACGCCACACGGTGGCCATGGTGTTCCAACACTTTGGGCTCCTGCCTCATCGCCGGGTTCTGGACAACGTTGCATACGGGCTGGAGGTTCAAGGCATCGACAAGGAAACCCGACACAGGAAAGCCAAAAAGGCGATCAATACCGTTGGCCTGACGGGTTGGGAAGAGTACTACCCGCGGGAGATGAGCGGAGGCATGCAACAGAGGGTCGGCTTGGCCAGGGCGCTGGCTGTTGACCCTGAGGTGCTGTTGATGGACGAGCCCTTTAGCGGTCTGGACCCGCTGATCCGCAGAGAGATGCAGGATGAGCTGATTAACCTCCAAAAGAGCATGCACAAGACGATCATATTCATCACTCACGACCTGGACGAGGCGCTGAAGTTAGGCGACCGAATCGTAATTATGCGCGATGGCGAGATAATCCAAGAGGGCACGCCAGACTCGATCGTCACCTTGCCTGCCAACGACTACGTGGCAGAATTCGTAGGCGACGTTTCCAAGGCCAAGGTAATACGAGCGGAGACCATTATGCGGCAACCAGCAAGCGTTGTTCGAGAGTCGCAATCCCCTCAGGAGGTCGTAGTCACCCTGAAATCGCTGGATTCGAAGGTCGCATACGTGATAAGTGACGACAACACTCTCAAGGGCCTTGTCACGGAACCTATTGCAGACTTATTGGCACAAAGCGATGTCCCGGACCTGGCAAACGCAGTCTTCGACAATGCACACATGGTTAGTGCTGAAGCCACCTTGGAGGACTGCATACCTGTTTCCGCAGAGGCTGACCACCCATTGGCAGTCGTTGACAATGAGGGCCGCCTCCTTGGTCAGATTGGCCGCAAGGATCTGCTTGTCGGCATGGTGGACAGCGGAACTAACAAGGGCGGAAAAGACGGCGAGGAATAGGAGCAGCAATTATGGCATCACCTAGCGGTGTATCCGCCTCAAAGCAATCCACAACCGACGAGATGGCAAATGGGGGCCTTTACAGCCTCGCGAGCAACTACGGCAACCTGATCGCCTATGCCGCCGCGGCCCTGGCCTTAATCGTCACTTTTGCGATCTGCCTGGCGATTTGGGGACCCGGCATGGCCTTCCCAATGGAAATAGGCAAGCCAATCGGAGCCAGAGTAGACGAATGGATTCTCTGGCTAACGAGGGAGGGAGACTGGTTCTTCGACGGAATAAAATTCGTGATCACCAAGGTGCTTGTTGCCATTGAGGACTTCCTGCTGTGGCTTCCGTGGCCTGTGCTTATCATGGCAGTGTCTCTTCTGGCCTGGAAAGTGGCAGGCAGAGCCCTGGGTATATTTGCACTGGTAGGACTGGTGCTGATTGGCATTATGGGACGGCTGCCAGGCGGCACCAGCACCCTTTGGGGTGGCTCAATGGAGACGTTGTCCCTGATCATAGTGGCTGTAGGCATATCCTTGTTAATAGGCGTCCCCCTGGGCATCATAGCGGCCCGCAGCGCTCTTGCAGACTCCATCCTCAGACCCATTCTGGACGGCATGCAGACCATGCCCAGCTTCGTGTATCTTGTGCCGGGCATCCTATTCTTCGGCCTGGGCAACGTACCGGCGGTTATGGCTACTGTCATATATGCCGTTGCGCCGGTCATTCGGCTTACGAACCTTGGCATTAGGCAGGTCTCGCCAGAAGCTGTGGAAGCCGCCCGTTCCTTTGGCACAACGCCATTACAAATGCTGACCAAGGTACAGATTCCCATGGCCCTGCCTACCATTATGGCTGGCATAAACCAGACGACAATGATGGCATTGGCCATGGTGGTGGTCGCATCTCTGGTGGGAGCAGGCGGGCTAGGCGAGGCCGTGTTGCGAGCCCTTGGCAGGGGGGAAGCAGGCAATAGCGCCATAGCAGGTCTATCCATTGTTATTATCGCCATCATCATCGACCGCATCACACAGTCCGTGGCTCGCGAACGACAGCGTGCACTGATTGGTCCTTAGCACATGACGCGAGAGAAGTCCCAATAGGCGGCCCCAGGTGATCATCCGCCCGTTCAAGAAAGGTTAGGACGGAAACCATAGTAAACCAGGATACAATTCGACATAATTAACAGGGAAAATGAAATAAGAAGGAGGAACTATGTTAGATCGCAAATCGACCAAAAAGTACACAATATTGGGAGCACTTCTCACAATATTAGCCCTGGCGGCGATGGCCTGTTCGTCATCACCAGCCATCGATGAGTCTAAGCTAAGTAAGATTGTTGGCGATGCTGTTGCCCAGGCACAGCCCGCCCCGCAGCAGCAGATAACGGCTGCGGAGATCCAGGCAATGATCGACTCAGCTGCGTCCGACAGCGTGTCAGCCGCAGACATTAAGTCTGCAATTGACGCCGCCACTTCCGGCGCTGTGACAGCCGCTGATGTGCAATCGGCCATTGACCAGGCGGTCATGGAAGCGCAGGCTGGCGCCATAACCGTAGGGGACGTTGAGGCTGCCGTATCTGCAGCAGTCGCGCAGTTTGCTTCGAACTCACTAACGGCTGATGAGATTCAGACAATTCTGGACGAGGCACTGGCGGCCGGACAGCCTACCAAAGAGACCATCGTCTTCTCCGACCTCAGTTGGACCAGCGCCCAGGTGCAAAATCGCATCGCTCAGTACATAGTCGAAAACGGATATGGTTACCCTACGGACACCATATTCGGAGGCACACTGCCTAACTTCCAGGGTCTGCAGAAGGGCGACATCGACGTCGCACTGGAGATCTGGCTGCCAAACCAGTCCATCGGCTGGGAGAAAGCAGTGGAGCTGGGTGAAGTCGTCTCCGTGGGCACAAGCCTAGTAGGGGACTGGCAGAGTACTTTCGTTATTCCCCAGTACCTTGCTGACGAGTACCCGGACCTAAAAACTCCTCAAGACCTCGCTAAGCCAGAATACCAAGAGCTATTTTCCTCCGATGACAGCCGAGGCAAAGCTCGGCACATAGCCTGCGTTATCGGTTGGTCTTGTGAAGCCGTGAACACAACACAGATAGAGACATATGGCCTGACCGACTCCTTGCACGTTATCAATCCTGGCTCACAGGAAGCCATGTTTGCCGAGCTCTATGCAGCTTATGACAAGCAAGAGCCTTGGCTTGGCTACATGTGGGGCACCGGCGACCCGGCCTTGAAGCTGGACCTTGTACGCCTGGAAGAGCCTGCATATACCAAGGAATGCTGGGACTCAGACCAGGGCTGTGCCTTCGCCGAGTCTCTAGTGCTTGTAGCAGTGAACCAGAGTCTCCTGCCTCGAGCCCCAGATGTCATTGCAATGCTCCAGAAGTGGGAGTTCACCATCGACATCTACAAAGGCATTTTCCAGTGGATGGATGCCAACCCAGGCAGCGAGCCTTCTGAGGCTGCTATCTGGTTCCTGAACAACAATGATGCTTGGGAGGACTGGGTAACTACTGACGCCGCAGCCGGTGTCAAAGCAGCCCTAGCTAACGAAAGCTAAGACGTAACCCGGGACAACCCGCCAAGCAGATTAAATGGCAAAGCAAGAGGCCAGACCAACATAAGTTGGTCTGGCCTCTTTGTTCGTATCAATCAATACCTGTTACAGATTGAACTGTGGCTCCATGTAGTCGTGAAGCTTGTTATAGATCTGGACTCGGCCCCGTTGCGTATCGGTGACGATCAGACGTGATTTGGCTACGTCGAAGGTCAGTCCCGTGGGCATGGAGAACCGCCACTCCGGCTCCATTGTGTACACGCGACGGCGTGCCTTTTGTACGTCGGCGTTGGCGACCACCTGCTCTCGATGCCACCTGGCCAGCTCCTGGGCGTCGCCTACCAGGCTAGTGAGATAGCGTCCGTCGGGCGCAAATACCTGGACTCGGTCATTGGCCCAATCGCATACGTACACGTCGCCGTCCGGGTCGACAGCAACGTCGCTAGGGCGGGTCAGCTGGCCCTTGCCGTCGCCCAGGCTGCCGAACGACATGACGTATTCGCCATCTGCCGTAAACTTTTGAACACGATGGTTCTTGTGATCAGCCACGTAGATGAAGCCGTCCTTGTCCGATGTGATACCCCATGGTGAGTCGAACTGGCCTTCGCCGTTTCCTCTTCGGCCAAACACCGAAACAAAGTCGCCGTCTGTGGTCATCCGCTGGACTCTGTGACTGAGACTATCAACAACGAGCAGCGTGCCATTAGGGGCCATCGCGATGCCCGAAGGCCGATTGAATTCGCCGTCGCCATCGCCGGCTCTGCCCCAATGTTTTATGAATTTGCCATCTACCGTGAAGACCGAGACGCGGTTCATCCACTCGTCCGTGACGTACACGTTGTCGTCTGCATCGAGAGCTACCCCGGCGGGCCAGATCAGCTGGCCATCGGAGTCGCCATAGCGGCTGATCTTCCCGAGGTGCTCCTCCTCGTTTGCTGTACCCGTGATATTGAATACGTTTACCTGAGCATAGGTAGCAGTCTCGTTCCATGGCACGTCGAGAATCTGCTCGTACTGACGGCTGACCACGTAGACGGTGTCGCCCGAGCCACAGGCCACCGCCACCGGGATGGGCATGTATAGGCCGCCAACGGCATGGCTGTAATCGAAGGTTCGTCCTGCCACTACGGTCGTAAGCATTTATCCACCTGAGGTCTCTCTATTCTGCGACGGTGCAATCGGCTAGGCCTCTATCAGGTCCAACTTCTCGAACGAGCCGTCAACGATGGGATGGGCATCCATTAGCATCCAGTCCTCTAATATCGACGTGTAGAGGCTGCGGAAGTCCAGATTGGGCACAGGGTCGCCCTGTTGTAGGTCCTGCGACTTTAACGACGGCATGACACTGTACTGGCCGCCATTGATACGATCGCCGATCAAGAAGGCTACGCCTGCCGCGCCATGGTCTGTACCGGAGCCGTTATCGTGGGTTCTACGACCGAACTCCGAGAATATCAGCATGACGACATTGTTGGCCGCGTCGTGTTCCCTCAGGTCATCGAAGAAGTCTCGAATGGCCGTAGAAAGGTCCTCGAACAGCGCAGACAGCATGCTAGGCTGACCAGCGTGGGAATCGTAGCTTCCGTGGTCGCAGTAGAACACCCGGCTTCCAAGACCCGCGAGGTGCACCTGAGCAATGCCTTTTAGCTTCTTGGCCAGAGTGGTGTCAGCGTATTCAATGGTTGAGGAGTATTGTTGCGGAGCCACCTTAAGGACATCGGCACCCTTCAAGGCATCCAGTCCCGTCTGGCCCAGGAATTCCATGACAGGGCCATGTCCAATGGCCTGACCATAGAGGCGGGAAAATCGGTCAAGAATACGTTGGCGCTGCTCCGTCATGCTGATTCCCGGTAAGAGGCCGTAGTCTTCCAGGTTTTCCACTACAGCGATGGGCACGCCGGGAACGGACATGGCCCTGAACATGCTAGGGCCGAAGCTCACTCCAGTAACGACGTTTTCCTTTTTGGGGTCCAACTCGCGTATGACACGTCCCAGCCAGCCCTCTGTGCCGACGTCGTCCGGCTCGCAGGTGTGCCAGATATCCATCGACCGGAAGTGGGAGCGCGGCGAGTTCTCGTAACCTATTCCGTGGATAATGGCCACGTTGCCTTGCTTGTAGAGGTCCCTAATAGGCCCTAAACTAGGGTGCAGTCCAAACTCTTTGTCTATGTGCAACACCTTGTCTTGCGGTATGCCAACAGAGGGCCTGTAGTCGTAGTAGAGGTCGTTGCCGTAGGGAACGACGGTATTCAGGTAGTCGTTACCACCGGATAGCTGCAGCACGACCAGGACAGGGTCTTTCTTATCAACGGTGACCATATATAACTCCCGTTTCACACGGATTTTTTTGAATTATTTTCAGTAGGGGTAAGAAATAAGCAGGGGGCTATTTCAGGCTCTGCTTATGCCTGGAAAGCCCTTAGGCATATTGAAAATCTCTCAGCGAGGCTATTAGCTGAAGCATCTCACTGACTCTCAGGGTCGAGAGTTCAGCATGCGACTCTGAGTTCCATGATAGATTGCCATCTAGGGACGCGTGGTCGATCAGTTCTTGCCGGGTCTGGCTATCAGGGTCCAGCGGGCCCATCTGCTCCAGACATACGTCCACGAACTCATCAGTGGTCAGCTCACCAGCGTCCCGCAGCCGATCCAGAATTGCCTTTACACCGGGCAGCGTCACGTCGCCAACCAGGTCAGCGACAAAGTTGATGCGGCGCATGAGAGAGCCGCTGTTGATCCACTCTCGCCCTGTGTGCCATCCCTCGACGCTGGGAGGGTTGAGGACTTCCTGGCCCATGTAACCAGTCTGCCTCCCCAAATTACCGATGCCGGGAGCAGGGAATTCGTGATTGCCGACGAACCTCAGCGTGTTCACCACGACCTCAACCGGACTCTTGATACGAGAGAAGCGGGCCTCTTTGAAGAAATCTGAGTTGAACAGCACCCGTAGCACGGCCCGTACGTCGTAGTCGTTCTCAACAAAGGCGTCCATCAAGGTCTGTATCGCCTCTGGGTCCCGCGGAGGAACGGTCTGCCAGGCCGGGACCTGCGCCTCATCAGCTACAAAGAAGTTGTAAAGATGCCGCGCCACGAACTTGGCGGTCGCCGGCTGCCTACAAATGATGTCGATGATGTCCTGGCCGTTGAAGTTACCCTTGTTACCGAGGAACAGCTTCTCTTCATCATCGTGGTCTTCCTCACGATACTCGAAGTCCCAGTCGAAGCGCCCCATGGGAAAGCGGGGCAGCTTGGGAGTAATCGTCCAGCCAGTGAACGCCCTGGAGCACTCGTAAACGTCCTTTTCGGTGTAATTGCCCACGCCCATGCTGAAAAGCTCCAGCAGTTCTCTGCCCCAGTTCTCGTTAGGGGCATCGGCGTGGTTCTCGTTGTTGTCCAACCAGTAGAGCATGGCCGGGCTCTGGGCCACCGCCAGCAGCATGTCTTTGTAGCTGCCAAGGCCCTTCTGTCTAAACATGTCCACCATGTCGACGATCTCGTCCCAGTGGTCGACTTTGGAGACGCCGGTGGCGAAGATACCATGCCAGAAAACCGTCATCTTCTCTTGCAGCGGCGCCCTGGTGTTCACCATGTCGAACAGCCACGTTGCGTGACCCGTGCCCTGAATGGTGCCTGGTTTCCATGACCAGGGGTGGTAGCGCAGCAGGTCGAGCCTGTCCACCGGCTCCTGCGTTTCTGGCTGAAGCAGCTCTTCTACAATCGCCTCGTAGCCCACTTCGGCGCGAGCCACAAGCTCGTCATGAGCTGCGCCAAAACCGGCGCGCCTCATGAGATGGGCCATCAACACAATATCAACCCTGTCAGGCATGCCGCACGCCCTTTCTATCTGGTGGATTGGGATCAATTAGCTTTCCCAACATGGCGCTAACTCAAGTGGGAAATTAGACGAAAGTATAGGAGGGCCTCAAACCCATGTCAAACCTCGCCAGCATGGGATTTGCTCCGAACCAGCGCTGCTATGCCAATCATATTTCCCGCCCTAACTCCGTATCTACATTGTGCTGATTTCTCGCGCCAGCACCGAAATGCTCGAAGCAACTATTACCCCGATGGCCACTCGCCGAAATAGTGTTTCGTTCATACGGGTGGCCAGACGATTGCCCAACCAGAACCCTATAAAGACCACCGGCAGAGCCAGCAGCACCAGCAGCAGTCGTTCCAGGGTAAACAGACCAGTTGGAATGTATCCAATGGTGGATGAGGTCATGATAACGAACAGGTAGAGCGACATCGACGCACGAAGGCTGTGCCGTCCCCAACCCTGACTCAATATGAATAGCACCAGCAGGGGGCCACCGATAGCCAGTGAGCCTAACATGAGGCCCACTACGAAGCCGATGATGCCTCCGACAACCTTGGGATAGGGTATCTTGCTCTGCAGCGAGGTCGGATTGAAGGCCGTAGCCGCCGCAAGAAACATGATGAGCACAACGATGCTCAGGCGAAGGACTCGCTCACCAGATGTGGACAGAACATACGCGCCTAATAGCGCACCGGCTAGTCCCAAAAGAGCTATGGGCAGGGTCTCTCTGAATCTGAGGTGGTGGCGTGTCTGCCAGACCAGCATGGCCGTTATGGGAACGCTAACGGCGTTTAGCATGACGACGGCGGTTTGGGGGTCCAGCACCAGCAGCAGGAACGGAGTGGCAACCATACCAATGCCAAATCCAAGAGAGGCTAACACCGTGGAGCCAGCTAGCGTCGCCAGCACGGCAACCAGGATCTGTATAAGGGAAAGTCCACCCATGGTTTCGGCCTAGCCTTCGCCACTCAGGCGTATATCTATATATGGCAAAGCTGCGCGCTGGGCACAAAAGAGCCCTATCGAAGACAAGCAGAACGCAGCTTCGATAGGGCTTAAATACAAGTCGATTATTCGTCCGAACGAA
>CAUZQF010000077.1:0-9798 GCA_963581905.1 Dehalococcoidia bacterium | reverse complement strand
CGCCTCAGGTAACGTATACGGTGGAAGGTGCAGTATTGAAGTCAAAAGGGATATCGTGTTGTCCGCATCATCATGGGACAGCGAGAAGAATTTCCGGCGAGTCTCCCTGGTGGTCAGGTAGTGGTGAAAGGCGTTCCATGCGCGCCAGACCTGTTCTCCGTTTCTCGCCTTTCGTAACGCCGGCAGGTACTGCCCATTGAACCTGTTCAATATCAGGCCTATGGCGTCACCATCTTCGATGAAGTTCAGCGCGGTGTTGGCCTCATCCACCCATGGATCATCCGGCAGGTCCCAGTCGCTCGCAACCACGGGACTAGTCCGAGCCTTCAGAGGATATTTCCAGCCAAGCGGGTGGCACTCGTATGGTAACTACCTCTGCTGTGGCGCAGACCTGGTCGCCAGTGGATAGCGTGCAGCTGATATTAATCCTGCGGTCGGTCTTTTCAGTGACCACGGCGCGCAAATCAACTGGCTGGTCGATCGGCGTAGGCAGCTTAAAGGAAACGTTTAGAGATGCGGTGGCGTATACGATTAGATCGCCCTCGCCGACCTCTCGCCCATCTGCCCGGTACGCGGCGGCGATGGCCGTGCAGATGGCGTGGCAGTCGATGAGAGTGCTAATAACACCACCATTCAGGACATGGGTAGGCCATGCTGCGTGGTGTGCCTTAGGCTGAAACCGGCAGACGGCCTCGTCGCCATCCCAGTAGCTTTTTATCTGGAATCCGGCGTCGTTTCCCGCGCCGCAGCCCCAGCAGTGGTTGCCTGGCATCGCGTCCTGAAATGCTCGCTGTTCTCCCGTCATAACATTCATACCTGATACTGAATTTAAGGGCGGAGCGAGTGTAGCAGTGCGGAAATTAGGGTGTCAATCCAATTTCAAACACCGATGGCAACGTAGCCTATGTTTACGGGTATGCCGGTGCCCATTGACCTGTAGGCAGCCATCACCAGTTCCAGGGAACGCCGTTGTAAGCGACCGCTGGTGGTTGGCTCCTGTCCCGTTTGAATGCATTTCAAAAAGTGCATCACTTCCAGAAGGACCGTGTCTGCCTCTGGAACGTGAATGTCTTTTCGCATGGGCCACCCGTTTACCA
Source organism: Dehalococcoidia bacterium (assembly GCA_963581905.1). Lineage (GTDB taxonomy): Bacteria > Chloroflexota > Dehalococcoidia > Lucifugimonadales > JADFKI01 > Casp-Chloro-G4. Next base: position 8,701 of record CAUZQF010000077.1, on the reverse strand, counting down.
GGTAATCATCTCTGAAGCTGAACAGCTGAAGTGATCTGGGGTCAGGCGAGTATAGCCTGCCCAACTCTCCGTCTACGCGGAACGTGTGCAACTCCTTGCCGTTTACGGTTTCAAGGCGGCCTGATGCACAGCTTTCCGTCAGCGTGCCCACAGCACCGCCAGCAAATCCGAGGGTAGCGATGCTGGTATCGTCGGTGTAGGCCTGATGAATTCGCTGAGGCGCTCTGCTGGCGTGGATGGTATTTATATCTCCGACCACAATCTGCATGATGTCGATGTCCTGAACTCCGCGGGACATCATTACGCCTTCGTCGAAGAGCGACTCGGATTCTGGGTCGGTATGCTGAGAGCCCAATAGGTAGGTTTCGCGGTTAAGCCGGACCAGTGCAGGTTCGCCTATGACGCCCTCCTGTGGAAGCTCCTTCATGTTGCGGTACAGCGGGTTGAACCGGGCGTTTGCCCCAATCATTAGCGTGACGCCGTTTTCGTCGGCAGCCGCCACCATAGCGTCGGCGTCTTCCAGCGTAGTGGCGATGGGCTCTTCGCAAAGAATGTGCTTGCCCGCTTGTGCAGCCAGTATCGCCATCTCGGCGTGCAGGGCTGAGGGTAAGCACATGCTGACGGCATCAACGGCAGGGTCTTCCAGCGCCACCTGAGCATCCTGTACGACGTGGGTATCAGGCTGGGAACGCGCTATCGCAGAGGCGCGGCGCTTGTCGAGAACGACGGCCCAGGACACGTTCGCTCCGCAGAGACGATAGGCGATGGCGTGACGAAGGCCTGTCCAGCCGCACCCAATTATGGCAATGTTCGTATTTCTGCCCATAGTATTCCCAACTCTTATGATCCAGAGCAAAATCAAACAGATAGTGCTCCTGTTGGGTATATAACCCTCGCAGGGCCGAGGCTACCAAGCTATACAGGATTAAGGGATGCTTTTGGTTTGAAAAGGGCCGCCTCGCGCCTGGGTGACGAGCAAGAGACCAAAGGCAATCATGGCGGCTACTGTGATGAAGGCCGTATCGTAGGAGCCAGTAATGTCGAAGGACGCCCCGCCGAGAATCGGACCCAGAGCGAAGGCGAATACCGTGGCCGCATTGAGAACGCCTGTGATGCTGCCAAAGTGTCGCAGGCCAAAGCTGTCCTGAGTAACCAGCGTTACCAGGGTGCCGAAGGACCCCATGCACAGTCCGAACAGTGGCGCCACCAGCCAGATGAGATGGTATGTCGGCGGGTCTCTCAGTAGGATGATGGCAACCGTAAGGCCGGAAAAACTAATCAGCATGCCTTTTTGGGCAGTGATGCGCTCCGATAATATGCCGAATAGTAGCTTGCCAGCCATGCCTCCTGCAGCTACCAGACTCAGAGCCAGTGATGCCGATGCCAGGCTGTAACCCACGTTGGTCAGGTGGGCTACCATCTGTGGAAGCAGAGCGGCAAAGGGCATGCTACCGACTACAAAAAGCAGCATTAGTACGTAGAACACCCGGCTTCGTAGCGCCTCGCTCAATGTGGACCCAGTGATCTTTCTTGAGGCACTCTGTCGCAATCGAGGGCCGTCTGAGGGTACGTTTTCATGTACCAGCAATAGGGTTGCTGCTGCCACTAACATTATTATCAGGCCTACCAAGAGGTAGGAAGCCTGCCAGGAGAATGCCGTTAGCCCGAATCCGGCTATGGCGGGCATTAGCAGGCCGCCGAAGTTGTTGCCCATCATCGCTACGCCCATCACCCGCCCGCGCTTTCCCTGAAACCAGATGCCTACCAGTTTTCCTGCGGGCAGCATTACGGTGCCGGAAAAGCCTACGAATTGAAGGAGGCTGAGGGCGTACCAGTGCCATAGCTCGGACATCAGTGGTCGCAATAAGAAGCTCAGCGCCGTGAGCACCAGGGACAAAGCCATGACGTACTTGGTGCCGTGCTTGTCCATCATGCGTCCGAGAAAGGGCGCTGCCAGACTGCCTACAGCGGAGAAGGACAGCGAGGCGCTGATCTGCGTTCGATTCCAACCGAACGCGTCTTCCAGCGGCTCAAAGTAGAGTCCGAAAATGTACTGGCTGGAGCCTATGGTCACGGCAGCCGCCATGAAGGTTACCCAGACGATCAGCCAACCCCGAGATATGCTAAAAATGCGAAAGGGAAAAGCCCGTAGTGCAGGGAAGCGGCTAGGCAACCGGGCTGATTGCTTCGGGGACGTTGTTGGCAGCCGAGTTCACCAGGGTGGACACCTCGTATGCCACCGTTTCCGAAGGATCGTATGGTACGAAGAGGCTCTTGAGCAGTGACTTGTCTTGGACTGTGTGGTCGAGCCAGATGTCCTCGGCCTTTCGCGGCAGTATCACAGGCATTCGGTTGTGAATGGGGGCGAGAGTCTCGTTGGCGGAGGTGGTCAGGATTGTGCACGTGTGCACTGTGTCGCCCTTGGGCGTATTCCAGATCTCCCACAGGCCGGCGAAGGCAAAGGGCTCTCCCGATGCCAGCGTGATGCGCATAGGTCGTTTGCCGGAGGCCGTCTTTTGCCACTCGTAGAATCCGTCTGCCGGAATCAGGCAGCGACGCTTCGCCAGGGCGGCACGGAAGCTGGGCTTCTCGGCAACGGTCTCAGACCGCGCGTTGATCATCTTGTTGGCAACGGATGGGTTTACGGCCCAGGATGGGATGAGTCCCCACTTCATTATCCGGCCAACATTGCCGTCTTCTCTTACGATAGTCAGTACCGGCTGTCGAGGGGCCGTGTTGTAACTCGGTATCAGACCGAGGCCTTCTGCAATGAAGTGGAACCGGTCTTCCAGTTCTCGGATGTCTGTTGTCAGCGTATATCTTCCACACATATCGATGTCATTATAGCGGATAGCGCTGGTGTGCCGATGCCACTGATTGACCACACTACCGGCCATTGATAAACTCGCCAGCTAATATGGTCACGGGCGTTAAAGTAACCCCGATCCCGTAGACGGTGAGGTCAGGAATTGAGCCAAGAGCAGTTGCCATCCACAGAAGAGGTGTACCCGCCGGAGTTCTTCAGGCGGCAGGACGAGGACATCGACAGTCTGTTTTACGTCGAACCGCGCCTGCTGGTGCACATTGACAAGCCCGCGCTGAAGGCCGTTGCTGACTATTTTCAGGAGGTCCTGCCGGAGAACGCCACTATCCTGGACCTTATGAGCAGCTGGAAATCTCACCTGCCTGAGTATTTCCAGAAGAAGGCTTTGGTGGGTCTGGGGCTTAATGGCATCGAGTTGGAGGAGAACTACCAACTGGACGAACGGGTAGTCCAGAACATTAACCTTAGACCCCGTTTGCCCTTCGAAGATGACCGGTTCGACGCCGCAGTAGTCACCGTCTCCATCCAATATTTGACCAAGCCTCTGGAGATCTTTCGTGAGGTCAGGCGTGTGCTAAGGCCGGACGCCGCTTTTCATGTCATTTATTCCAACCGCATGTTTCCTACCAAAGCTGTGGCTGTTTGGCAGAACCTGAACGACCTGCAGCGGGCGGAACTCATCGGCTCATACTTCGAGCGTTCCGGCGGCTGGTCTGATCCGAAAGCCGTTGACGCTAGTCCGGACTCAGAGGCCTATACCGACCCCGTTTTCGTGGTCTACGCGCACAAGCAGGCCTAGTTCCCTCAGCGGTCTGGGTAGGCTCTTGTGCTGGTCACCTGGCGCACAGGTAGAGCCGCCGCTGAGCGTCAATTGGGCCATGTAGCTCCGCAGGGCTTTGCAAGGTTTTACGAGGTACGAGGCCATACAAAAAACTTACCTTAGCCGCCATTAAACTTCCTCGTCTAATTCTTCATTGATCAACCTACTAGCACCCTCTTCTTGCAACTCTCGTTTCGTCTTCTGCCTAACGTCTACGCACTCCTGAACAAGGACGCCGGTGATCACTTCTAGCCGGTCTTTCCAGCCAGACAAGTCCACTAGCTTTTCGATTGTGTAGTCTGCCCAACGCGTGTTTTCTGGCGTAGGGCGGCCACCCATCACTACGGCATCGAAGTTGCAGGTCATGATCGCGCCGGTGCACATAGGGCACGGCTCAAAGGTCGTGTACAGGGTGCATCCAGGAAATTCGGCCTGACCAGTGGAAGATGCCGCGTTGCGAATGGCTACCGTCTCAGCGTGGGCCGTGGGGTCATTGTCTGTGGTGGCCAGATTGTGGCCAGTGGCAATAACCTCACCGTTGCGGACAATGATGGAGCCAACAGCTAGATTGCCCTCGGCCTTGCCCTTGTGCGCCTCTTCCAAGGCGATGCGCATGAAGCTTTCGTGGTCGGAAGTCATCTGATCCTTCTCCTCTTTCTTGGCACTAGTAATGCAGTGAGACTACCAGAGGCAGCCGGTGTCAGCGGATTTGGCCTGGCGTTCCGCCTCGACGATTATGTCCCGATGCTGTCCATCGCTGGTCCATGCGACCCCAAAGCCTTCCCGAACCAGCATCTCGTCTATGCTCTCTCCGGATTCGGTGTACAGGTAGAATAGCTGTCGGCCGTACACGTCTTCCCTTCGCGGCCCAGGCTCCACGCGGACGCTTCCTCCCGCCAGTTCGATGAGCCTGTCCGTAGCCTCAACGTAGCAGCGCTCGCCGACTTCAGGTGTATCGACGCCGTAAAGCCTAACCCTCTTGTCCCGGCGAAAACTCTTGTCCTCGACCAGCGTGTCGCCGTCGATTACCCGGGCTACGGCAATCACATCGCAATCGGTACAGCATATGCTGGTATCGCAGTCCTCCGATTCGTCTAACAACAACACCAGGACACCAATGATGGCGGCGACCAAGAAAACCAGCACTAGAATGTTTCGGAGAATACGGCCAATCCGGCGCATCTAGTCGGCGGCCAAGATTCCCAGACCGGGCTCGGCAAGCGGTGGCTGTTGACCAGCGATTACCTCTTCCTGCTGGCTCGCCGTCAATGGACTGAAACGTTCCGCGGCGTCCAACACCTTAGGCCAGAGAGTCACCTCGCCGGCGCTGGGTGCGGTGTGCATTGGCTGGGAAAGCACCCACCAGAGGGCCTTGTCGATTTCTGGCTGCTCGCGATGTGGGTCGTACCAGGTGGACGTCTCGCGTTCCCGGTCGCCCCAGCCACCGCGGGCCAGCATCTTAATGGTCTGAATGCCGAGATCCCGTTCGTTGGCAGTCGCCAGCAGTTCCAAGGCGCTTTCTTTATAAGCTGGGTTCTTGAATATGGACGCGCTCACGGGAAACATGATTGTGTCGAAATCGAAACGACGCAGTGCTTCCAGGTGGACCTTGGGAACGTCAGGACCGTGACCCGTGATGCCAATGAAACGTGTAAGGCCTTGCTCTTTCATCTCTACCAGGGCCTCCAGCGCGCCGCCGGGACCTGTAACCGTATCGAGGTCTTCCATTAGGCCCACTGAATGAAGCTGGAACAGGTCAAAAGACTCTACGCCCAGCCGCTCCATAATGCTGTGAATGTTGTCCCAGGCCTCTGACTTGGTGCGAGCCCGAGTCTTGGAGCCGAGGAAGACGTCGCCGCGAATCTTCTTTATCCAAGGGGCCATTCGCTCCATGGCCTCCCCGTAGGTCGGTGCGATGTCAACGTGGTTGACGCCGTGCTGAAGCATCAACTCGACGCTGCGATCAGCAACCTCCTGTGTAACCTTGCTAAATCCTGCTGTGCCTATGGTAACCACTGTGCTGTGGTGTTCTGTTCTTCCAAGTCTGCGTTTTTCCATAATACGCTCCTTCTAGAAGCCTCAAATATTCAAAATACGTTCGCAGGGATTCTAGCACTGTGCTTGCTAAACTATCACCAGAGGAATCCGCATCTCTTCAGGCATCAGTCCCGAGTGATGCGATGACTTTGGTCCTTTGCCATCTGATTTTTCGCCCAAGGCGGCTCGGAAGTCTAGCACTGCCGAACTGGTCGATATCACCATTAGATTTCCAATTCTACGTCGGGCCTCTTGAGAAAATTGACCAGGGCCGAACAGTTTCATATCTTCGGCTTCATCGGTCGATATAACCAAGAAATTACCTTCATAAGTCGAGTGAACAACCTCCCGGAAGGCGTCAATATTCTCATCTTCAACGGTCACATACATCAGTCGTACGTCACCAGATGGTGGGCCGAGGCAGAGGGAAAAAATCTTATCGTCAGCGCCGAGAGAGTACTGGTAATCCGGTTCAGCATTCAGGTGTCCGTGGTCCGCAGTGATGATGAGACGCGCATCTGGGGGCAGGGATGCCGCCAGCTTCTCCACGGCCTTGTCGACCTGATCTAACGCCGACAGAGTCTCTTCGTGGGCCGTGCCGTACTGGTGCGCGGCCCTGTCCACCTGCGGCATATAGAGGTAGGTGAAAGTCGGCACTCTTGCTTTGCCCATGGACTTGTTGACCAGGTTGACCGCGCCGGTCAAGGACTTGTAGCCTCGGCTCATTGTTCCACCTGACCAGTACTGGGAGTAGACAGTCCCCGCGATCTCCTCCGGCACCAGATACATTACCTGGCGTTGGCTCTTGGGCGATGGCATGCGGGATGGCGTAGGGTAAGCCTGTGCCGGTGTCATGCCAAACTTGGCTAGCTGCGTCTCATCGGGACATCGTTGAAATCTTATGATTGTGGACACACCCTGAATTTCTGGCAGCATGGTGTGCCACCCCATGACGGCATGGTCGGCTGGCCATTTCCCCGTGGCGAGAGAGGTCAGCACGGTGGGCGTGGTTGATGGAAATACAGACCTCATCTCGCCAGCAAGGTGTTTCGGAATAAATGCGTCGCTGTCCATCTTCTCGATGAAGTTCATTCCCAGTCCGTCCACCAGCAAGAAGATTAGGTGCTTTGGGCTTTCGATCAGACCTAGTTTTGAGCAGGGTTCCGTTAGCGAGTCACCAGAGTACTCGCTGGCCATTTGGTGCAGATCGTTTGCGAAGTCGACAATGCTGCAGTCTCCGCCAGCCGGATGCAGCAGTTGGCCTGCCTGAAATAGCTCTTCAAGGGTCTTTGCGTCGCTCACGTCAAGGCCTCAGTTAGAAGGTCGTAGAAGTGCCCCGAGTTTACAGTCGCTCGAAATATCAGTCAACCAAGGCATTTCTTCGCAATTATGCCCATTTGTCGCATGTAACTATTTATGGTTGTTGACACGAATTGGTTACGGTGTTAATTTGTAGTTGCAAGTAGTTGCAAGTAGTAGCAGGAGATAAACATGAGCTGCGAACAGGAGACAGCACAGGCCCTCAAGGATACAGGCCATCGGCTCACGCCGCAGCGCCTGATGATTCTGTCGGCCATTCGGCATGCCAAGGGCCACAAGACAGCGTTGGAGATACTGGACGAGGTGAAGGAGTCGTACCCCTTTATTGACGCCTCGACCATCTACAGGACTCTGAACGTTTTGAAGCAGCAGCGTCTCATATCCGAGACGGACATGGGCGGCGGTGAGGATCAGTTCGAGTGGATAACTCCGGTAAAACATCATCACCTTATATGCCGCACCTGCGACAGAGTCGTTCTTCTAGATCACAAGTACGTAGAGGCACTGGGCGGGCAGGTTGTGGCGAAGCACGGGTTTGTGCCGGACATCGATCACCTGGCCCTGTTTGGCACCTGCAAGGAATGCCTCGAAGACTCTTCTTCGTAGGGGTTCTTAGGACTTAAGTAATTTGACAACAACCGTAGGAGATTAAGGGATGGACTTACAATCAGGCGCTCTGGCTGCCCTGGTGCTGGGGTTTCTGCTGGGACTGAGGCACTCGACGGACGCTGACCACGTTGTCGCTGTTTCAACGATCGCCACAGAATATCGAAATGCCTGGCGGGGCATATGGGTCGGCGCTTCATGGGGACTGGGTCACACGACTCCTCTTTTGATCGTTGGCGTCGTAATTCTAATATTCAAGTCGGTAGTGCTGGACCGATATGAAACTATTGCGCCGTTCTTTGAGTTCGGAGTTGGCATAATGCTAGTGCTTCTGGGAGCGCAGGTCTTCTGGAATATCAAGCGCGGCAAAATGCATGTGCATCGTCATGAGCATGATGATGACCCCCACCTTCACATTCACGGCACCCACGGCTCCAGTGAAGCTGACGATGTCGAAGAGAAGCACGATTTATTCAGGCCGGGCAAGCCTTTCTTCAGGTTGAAGTCCTACATGATTGGCATAGTGCACGGCCTGGCCGGTACCGCCGCCGTGATGCTTATCCTGTTGCCATCAATAACGTCTTTCTGGGCCGGAATTGGGTTCATAATTCTCTTCGGGGTGGGGACGGTCATATCCATGAGCGTTATTACTTTGCTCATAGGCATTCCCTTTTCCATCAGCGGAACCTCTGGTCGGCTCAATCGAATGGTGGCCGGAGTTGCCGGGGTAGCCAGCCTGGTATTTGGAGTAGCTCTGATGTCTGACGTCGCCCTGGGGACGGAGCTCATTCCCTTTTAAGCTACCTCATTCCCTCTCTAAAAAGAATGCGACCAACAAATAAGAGCGACCTAGGTAACTGGGTCGCTCCTATTTATTATATTTTAGAGTAGAAAAGTGATTAATTTCTATTCTAAAATATAATTACTTACACAACATAATTCCTAAATTATGAAAGATATGGAATTCCCATGTCGCTGATGATAGCGGAGAGACCCAATCGCGTTGATTCCGAGCGTGCGCTGGCCACGCTGTGGGAGCGCGCGGCGGCTTTGCGGGAGGGCTTGAAGACGCAGGATGGAGAGCGATATTGGGT
>CAUZQF010000076.1:0-9841 GCA_963581905.1 Dehalococcoidia bacterium | reverse complement strand
GGCCGAAGACATAACCTTGTTTGAGTCTCAGGGTCTGGCGCTGCAGGACCTTACCACCGGCATGCGAATATACAACATTGCCAAGGAGCGCGGCCTGGGCCAACAGCTACCTTTTTAGTTTTGTGTAACTGGCTGAACAGGATGTGGCCAAGAGGGCGACTTTTGCGCAGGGGTTTTGTGGCTAGCTAACACCTTGTTGCCACGCCGCGTAGCATTTGCCAAGGTAGCCGCCAGGGCCTGACACGGGAACTTATTGTCGACCTATAGCTTCACTACGCCGACGCCTTTGTCGACCTTTATCGATGTGCCAAAGGGCTTGGACAACCGCTTCATGCGTTCCAGGATTTTCTTGGACATGTCAGAACCAGCCAGCACGGGCCGGCCTCGCTGACCGCGTGTCTTACCATAACCCAGGTCGATGGGGTGCAACGTGATCTGGTTCATGCGCCTCTTAACGAACTCGCACTTCACCACAACACTCTCCCAGTAGATCGAGTCGCCGGGGAAGCCTCGGGAGTCCAGCTCGCTGCGGGCATCGTAGAAATCGGCCGGCGTTGCTTCTGCGTCCATCTTCATCAAGTCGTAGTTGAACGACGGCTGCCATCGCACCGTGTCGTTCTGAAATATGAAATTACCCAGGCTATAGAAGATAGGTTTGCCCTTGTATATCTCTACGCCTCTGGTAACGTGGGGGCCGTGCCCGATGAATAAGTCTGCCCCTTCGTCGATGCATTTCTTGGCGAAATCTACCAGGAATCCGGGAGGGTCGTCCCTATTCTTACCGCTCTCGTGGCAGTGCACAGATACGATGACCCAGTCCGACATGCGCCTTGCATCTTTGACCCACTTCAGATTGCCTTCGAGGTCTCGTGCGTTAAGCCTTGTGGAGATGCTGAACTCTTCACCCAGCGCGAACTTCTTGCCCATGAACCGGAACTCGGTGTCCGTGTCCTCAGGTAAAGTTCCCTGGGGCCTGAACCTTCGTTGCGCATCCTTCTGAGCCTCAAGCCCTAGCCCTGAAGAGATGCGTCGCAACTCCTCGAACGCAGGCCTGTCCACCGTGTGGGATTCCGTAAACCTCAGCGGGTTGAGTCCTGGTCGGCCCTTGATGTCTGGACGCTGGTCCAGGGCACGGCCTGACTCGGAGAAGGTAGATGAGGCTGAAACCAGTGCAACCCGCCCGGCTTTCGTGTCCAGGTAGCCTGGCGCGCGGGCTTCGCTCAAGTTGCGGCCTGTGCCGGAGTAGACGAGGTCGGAGGCCTTCAAGTGGCTCAGGTTGGTGAGCACGCCGCCTTCGCCGTAATCATAGCTATGGTTGTTGGCGCAGGAGACCAGGTTAATGCCCAACCAGTCCAGTTCTCGAAGGTTCTTGGGGTCAGAGCCTGTGAAGGTGCCACCAGCTGAGCCCGGAGAGTGCTCGAAGTCATGCATAAGCATTTCCAGGTTTGCAAAGCGGACGTCAGCGTCCTGGAATAGGCTTCTTAGGCGAAGAAAAGAGTCCTCTTGGAAGACGGAAAGTCGGCGAGTAATCATGGTGTCGCCGCCGGCAACCAGCGTAAAGTCGCCGGACTCCGCGTCGTATATCATCCAGGCCCTCCAGCAAACGGGGTAAGAAATAGGGGCTGCCCGATTATTGAGCGCCCCTATTAATACTTATGTGCAGTTGTCCACTAGGTTAAACGGACGACCTGGCAATGTCTATCACTTATACGGTATGTGCTTCTGCACCCGTGTCCTTGGACCTTTGCGCATACTCAGCGCCAAGAATGCCCATCACCACGGAGTTGAAACGGGCGCCTTCGTGGGGGCGGCTCTTGCGCAGTGTGCCCTCGTGAACGAAGCCCATGTGGTCGAACATATGCCGCGCGGCCTCGTTGTACTCTGGGATGTCCACCCAGACCCTGTACAGACCATATTCTTTGAACGCTAGCTCAAGCGATGCCCTGGTTGCGGATGTGCCGTAACCATGATGCCACAGGTCTTTTCGGCCAATGAGGATGGAAAGCTGACCGTCGGCGAGAGACTCCTCTATAGCGATGTGAATCTCTCCAATGTGCTCGCCATCGACGGTGTAGACGGACTCTATGCGATGCTCCGGGTTGTCGAAAACCCTTTTCCACTCTTCATCCGAAGCCTTTGCCATCTCCTCCGGGTGATATCCCAGGTGGGCCGGGTTGCCGTAAGCGTAACGTCCAAACCAGCTCTCCGATATCTCAGAGTCTGCCAGCCATTCGTTAATTCGAACTACGTCTTCGCGGGTCACAACTTTTAGGACTACATTTTGCTGGGGCATCGTCGATCTCCTGTTATGGCCTCAATATGGGGCGAATGCCTCGGATATAGAATTCAAATCTCTAGATTAACTAACGATATTTATATTTTTGAACTAGTATAAAAGTTAGGCAATACTACCAAGGCTCAAATCCTATTACAATGGAAGCAAAATTCTGGTGATTTTGGCCAGTAATTAGAAGAGGTTTTCATACATTATACAACAGGATTGCACGCTCTGGGCCTGTTGCAAGGCTGTAGTATGGAGTGAATTATGGTTGTCCCAAAAGTTGCTGTGGAGGTGAACGGAAATGGAACTCGGGCTTAGAGGAAAAGTTGCTATCGTGGGTGGCAGCAGCAAAGGCTTGGGCAGGGCGTGCGCGGTAGGCCTCGCTAACGAAGGCACCCGCGTCGCCATTTGCAGTCGTAACGCCGAAGCCTTGCAGCAGGCGGCCAGGGAAATCACCCAGGAGACAGGCAGCGAGGTGCTGCCGATAGCTGGTGATCTTTCCACGCTGGCAGACATCAAGTCGCTGGTTTCCCAGACCGTGGACCATTTTGGCGGCCTGGATATTCTCGTGAACAACTCGGGTGGACCACCGGCAGCCAGTGCTGAGGATGCCACAGAGGAGCAGTGGGAGCAGGCGCTACAATTGTCCTTGCTCTTCTTCGCCCGCATGTGCCGCGAAGCGCTTCCTCATATGCGCAAAGAGGGCGGAGGCCGCATCATAAACATCTTCGCCAGCTCTGTGAAGCAGCCCATCGAGAACCTGATGCTCTCTGCGGCCACTAGGCTAGGTGCTCTGGGCTTTGCCAAGACTCTGGCCGACGAGGTTGCCAAGGATGGTATTCTGGTCAACAATGTTGCGCCAGGCTATCTGGAGACCGCTCGCATGATGGAAGTGGTAGAGAGCAGGGCTCAGTCAGCAGGCATAACCCAGGAGAAGGCGATGGCAGGCCTGAGCAGCCAGATACCCATGGGGCGTGTCGGCCGACCGGAAGAGCTAGCCAATCTTGTCGTATTTCTGGCATCAGACGCTGCTAGCTACATTACAGGCACCACGATACAGGTGGACGGTGGTGTTATCAGGTCCATGCTCTAGCCGGTGATAAGAGGCTAAAGTCCGGTGGGAACCGGCGTATGCATTGTGATATTCTGAGGGCAGGCTTTAAGCCTGCCCTTTTGTATTTCTCTTCAACCCTGAGGTATTTAAAATATGTCTATTCAGAGTGTTATCACACAAGCCCAGGAGTTCATGGCAGACCACGACCTGGCAGGTTGGCTGCTTTACGACTACAGGGGCATGAACCCGATATTTTGGGACACTGTGGGGCCTATTGCCAACGTCACCCGGCCCTGCTGGCTGTGGATCCCGGTAAGCGGTAACGCACAGCTTCTGGTGGCCTACGTCGACCAGGGGCGATTTGTCCATCTGGGACTGGACACGATGCTGTTCGCAGGTCGGGAGGACATGACGGCTAAGCTCGGCAACATACTAGCAGGAGAACTTCGTATAGCCATGGAGTACTCTCCGAATGGCTTGCTGCCCAGAGTGTCCAAGATCGACGCTGGCACTCTGGAGTTCGTGCGTGGCCTGGGAGTGGACGTGGTCTCTTCTGCTGATCTGCTGCAGTACGCTACGCAGCGCTGGGACGAGGCACAGCTCAGGTCTCACCTGGTTGCCGCAGATAGGCTCAGCTCCATAGTAGCTGAGGCGTTTCAGCGTATAGGCGATACGCTGGATTCCGGTCCTACGGAGCACGAGATCGCTCAGTTCATACGTGACCGCTTTGTGGAAGAGGGTCTTGAGGTGACCGACGGACCCGTGGTGGCGTCCAACGCCCATGCTGCTGATCCGCATTTCGAACCTACCGTAGACAAGTGCTCTGTAATCAAGCGCGGCGACTGGGTGCTCATCGACCTGTGGGCGCGCCAGTCAGATGAGGACGCTATGTTTGGCGATATCACTTGGACGGCCTACGTTGGCGAACAGGTCCCGCCACGGCATCAGGAGGTCTTCGATGCGGTGATTGGCGGGCGTGACGCCGCAGTGCATGTGCTTGAACAGGCCTTTCGTGACCAGCGGGAAATACAGGGCTGGGAGCTGGACAAGGCGGCCCGCGACTACATAACCGATCTGGGATTCGGCGACTACTTCAATCACAGGCTGGGCCATAGCCTGGGCAGGGAAGTACACAGCAATGCCGTGAATCTGGATAGCTGGGAGACATACGATACCCGCCTGCTAATGCCGGGAATCGCCGTGACCATAGAGCCGGGCATCTACCTGCCAGGCGAGTTTGGCGTCCGCTCCGAGATAGACATCTTTATAGGCGAGGACGGCCCGCGTATCACTACTTCCGTACAGCGCGAGGTGGTTTTGATACGCGGCTAATCCATCATGAAGATGTCCATCGCCTTTAGTCTTCTGCAATTACTAGTGCCCTGTCGAGCTGGCTTGCTGGTTGGCCGTCTTCGGTAGCTTTACAAACGCGAAGACCACTACGCTGGCCAAGCTGACTACCGCAGCGAATATGAACGCATTGCTAGTGACCGAAGCATCCACGATGAGGCCTGCTAAGAACGGTGACAGCACCCCTATAAAGCTAGCGCCGTAGATCAGGGACACGACTGTTGACTGCGCCTCGCCTTCAGAGACATCCATTGCCGCCGCAATAAAAATCACGTGGAGCGAATAGAGGAAAGCCCCCATGGCCAGAACCGTAATCAGAAGTTGTGGTCCTGGTTCGGCAAACTTTAGCGCAACGTAAAGCAGTCCCAATGCCGTTAGGGTCGGGATTAGCACAACCTTGCGCCCAAAGCGGTCAGACAGGTACCCCATGACTGGCTGGGCCGCTATTCCGACTAACTGCGCACCCGCCATGTATAGGGCGATCTCCCCAAGTGAGAATGACAGGTCCTCCAACAGGTACACCGGCAGAAACGCGATGACGGCGCTCTGTCCCATACTACGTAGTGCTGTCACCGCAACAAGAATGAGCATGGCGCGCTTCCGAAGCAATGCAAACAGAGAAGAGAAGTAGTCCCTTGCCGAACCTGTGTTGCTATTTATGGACGGTATTTTCCGCATCATCAGGAATATGACGACTGCTGATGCGAACGCGGGCACTATGCTAATTTGAAGCACCTCACGCCAGGTAAAAGCCACCAAATAGGTCAGCGTAAGCAGACTGCCTGTGAGTAGTGCGCCAGTAAGCACGGGGCCTATGACCTCGCCCACACTGCCGCCGGCGCCGTGAAGGGATATGGCCAGACCGCGCTTGTCAGGGAATTTGCGAGACAGGGATGCGATGGCTGGAGGGTGGAACAGCGATGGGCCTATGCCTACGAGCAGCATCACTGCGAATAAGTACCAGTAGCTGATTGCCCGCCCGAGCAAAAAATAAGAGCCTCCCATGAGGCCCAAGGATATGGCGAGCATCAACCCGGAGCGGTTAGCGAATCGGTCTCCCAGGTAGCCTGCCCACATGGTAGTAACGCCGCCGGTGATACGCCCCGCTGTGGACAGCGCACCGAACTGAGCTCCTGTAAGAGCTAAATCATCTTTTATGACGGGGAGCAGGATGACCTGCAATGCTGAATTGTATAAGTGTTTTACTGCGTGGCCTACTACTACTGTAGCAGCCAGCTTGTTTCTCCCTTGTCTTACTTCCGGTGACACTTCGATTGACTGCACTAATGCCTGTGACCTCCACTAACTCCGCTCAGACGGCGATAATTATACCTCAATCGCTGAAGTTACACACGTGATTTAGTCTGCTGTGGTTTACCTATAAGTGAGGCAGGGTTCAGCGTAGGCACCAGCAAAAAGGGTGGGTTAAGTGGCTCTGCTCAAAGATTAGACAAGGCACGAAAATAATGGACCTAATGTGGTGACAACATGTATCTGCATACGATGTTCGGATGGGTAAACTTCGGGGTGCTATGCTGGTTAAAGAATCAGGTGTCGTGACTCATTTTTTCGTGAAACGTGGCCTCGGGTGTGGCCGACTCTGTATCATTCCAATGGATGGCGTCAAGAGACGGGATGAAGAGGCTATCTACACCAAGATGCCCCTGGATGGGGTCCTGCAGCAAGCAGTTCTCAAGCGTCTCGAAAGTGAGTAGTTCATCGTTGCGCTCACACCGAAAACCAGAGTGCTAACGCCAGACGGAAAACGACTCAAGATGAGAGGCATCCGTATATCTTCCGCAGATCACTCCATGGAATGTATGGTCCTGTCCAGACGATTCACCCGTAAGCGCTTGCTGCTGCCCGTCCATAGGGTAGTTGATTCAGTACGGGTGAGGTGGTGCTGGAAATGGAGCGTTCCCGCGTTAGTGGCATGCCAGCCTATCGTTAGGATGCGCATGTGGAGGCTGACCTACGGGAGCGTCTCACCAAATCGTCTACAGTGCCACAAAGCGAACTGCCTGGTGTCACTCTCAAGGCAGAAGAGGGTACTATTGCTTTTCGGGGAAACGTGAAGAGTTGACACACAGTGGGAACCTTGAGGTACGAAACTCGCCAAGTCAGAGGCGCCTCTTCCCTGCTTCTGGAACTTAGCTTCGATGCTGAGATGGAGCTTGAGATAGCCGCTTCCCTTGCAGAACATACCAGACGGACCGTTGGTTGCAGGTAAGTGGCATGCTGGGTCAGGTGAAACTGACGGGACATTTACCCGGCGAAGAAGTTAGTCCAGCAGCTAACTTGAAATTCGCCTTTCCGAATAGCTGGTAAACCTCACAGAAATGATGAAAACAAAAGGGGTGTACCGATATTTAGGTACGCCCCCTTTATTGAATGCTTTAGGGTCTAGAGGACGTGGTAGAGAATCAGGTGCTCTCTGAGAACGTCGTTGGCGAAGTCATTATCCACATCCCTAAGAACTGAGTGGATGTGATTGGCCTCGTCCTGCCTGTTGTCGTACTCGATGATGAAATTGTCGGCATGGATGCGATAGTAGTGCTTGCTGTATCGTTCTGTGCCGCCACCCCATGCGAAGTGGAAGTTGCCAAGACCTTTTTCCTGTACTTGCCTAAGCTTGTCCGAGGCAACGTCCTCTCGGACACCGGCAATGTACTCGCTGATGATGGCCATCATCATTTCTTGCTGTGTGCCGCTCATCTTGGAGCCAGTCAGCCCTTCCTCTCGCTGGAAAACGGCCCTGGAGGCGTTGTACGTCAGGATGTCGAAAGGCGCCTCGTCGTAGATGATCGCCTTGGACTTCTGGCTGGAGTCAAAGCTCTGGATCAGTTCCAGACCAAGGTCTTCGCGGGTGCCAAGGATGCGCATTCCTTTCTGCGGGCCATCCCGGACCTCAGACGGATTCGCGCCGAAGAAGAACGGCGTTGTGGAGATAACATTGTCGCCCCAAAGGCTGTAGTGTAGAGAAACGTGGTGGCCCTCTGTGCGCCACGCCCAGGGATTTTCGTCGTCTGACGGGTCTCCGAAAATCGTGAAGTAGTAAAGCTCAGAATCGCGTCGGAAGCTAACGATGCCTGCCTTATCCTCTACGTCCTTCAGAATAGCTTCGTGCTCGATGATCTGCCTTGTCCGCTGGTAAGCTACAGGAGAGAGGCCGGACTCCAATATTGCGAAGGCGAGCTTGCGCTGGTTTTCATCCATATCCCGCAAGGCAAGGCCGTGCCTGTTCATTGGCGGGTAGTACCAGAAGATTCTTTCGCCGTCCATGTACTCGAAAGTCGCCTTGGCCTTCTGGTCGTCGGACAGGCTACCAAGCCATGCCGAGGCTGCTGCGCTCATCTGCGATACGGCCTGCGGATGGGCGTGTTCGTTACCGTTATGGGTATGCTCTGCTGTCATTCATTGCTCCTTTTACTAGACGCTACGAAAAAATATGCGCGCTAATTCCTTTGCTGAGGGCCAGTATACCACCCACTTGAAAAAAACTCAGTTTTTGAGTCACCTACGCCTTGGATAACTTCTGGAACGCTCGCACACGTGGAGGCACTTCTTTCCCGGCGTTGGTCAGGTTGGTGAAGGCCACCTCTCCCACGTAGATGTTCTTGTGAGAGTCCAGGCAGATACCGTGCGGCGAGATGAACTGTCCGGGTTCCAGGCCGTAGGTAGTACCAAGCTGGGCCTGCAACTCCCCCTTCATGTTCCATATAGAGACCCGCGGGCCGATGTTGGGGACTTTACTATCAACATTCTGGCCTGAGCCTATCTCTCCGACGTAAAGCAGCCCGGCGTCGTTATCTATGTGCAGAGCGGAAGGTCGATGCACACTGCCCCATTGGTCTAGGAACTTGCCCTTGTCGTCGAAAACCTGGACACGGTGGTTCTCGCGGTCGGCCACGTATACCAGGCCCTCGTTATCCGTGACGACATTGTGGGCAATGCAGAACTGGCCTGGAAGGTTGCCTGGCTCGCCCCAAGAGAACAGCAAGTTGCCGTCAGCGGAGTACTTGTGGATCCGCGAGTTGCCGTAGCCGTCGGAGACATATATGTCGCCGGTCTTGGGGTCGGTGGCCGTGTGTGTGCAGCGGTTGAAGGGGTCGCCGCTAAACAGGGGCGCTGGCGTACCAGGCACACCGATGGTCATAAGCACTTCACCGTCTAGGGTGCAGTGGCGCACCGTGTGGTCGCCGTCGTCAGTCAGGTACAGAGTGTTGTTTGGGCCCCTGCTAATCCCGTGGCCACGAACGAATACACCCTCACCCCAGGACTTTACGAAGTTGCCCGAGCTATCGAACACCATCATCGGGTGGTCGCCCCTGGTGAACATGTAAATGTTGTCATCGTCGTCTGCATATACGGCGGGAACTTCCCGCCATCCATATCCGTCTGGCACCGTCTCCCAGTTGACCTCGACGTTATATGAAAATTCTCCGGAACCTAGAGTTACCATGCATTTTCCTCCGTGATTGGTCGCTGTGATGGGGGCGTGACTATACGCCCGCCCACAGGTATTTCCAAAAGCCATCGAACGCTGGCCGAAACCGTGCCTACGCCTTAGTGAGCCTCTGGAACGACCTAATGGTACTGTCTACGGGCTCCCCGGCGTTAGTCATATTGGTATAGGCTACCTCACCCACGTAGATGTTCTTGTTCGAGTCCAGGCAAATGCCATGTGGCGCGATGAACTGACCGGGTTCGAGTCCCAAGCCGTTGCCTAGTTGGGCCTGCAACTCGCCTTTCATATTCCATACCGAGACCCGCGGGCCGATGTTGGGGACTTTGCTATCAACATTCTGGCCTGAGCCCAACTCTCCGACGTAGACCAGCCCGGCATCGTTGTCGATATACAGGCCGCATGGACGATGGACGTTGGACCACTGGTCGAGGTACTTTCCACTGTCGTCGAAAATCTGAATCCGGTGGTTCTCACGGTCGGCTAGATAAACCAGCCCTTCGTTGTCAGTGCAGATGTTGTGGGCGATGCTGAACTGCCCCGGAAGGTTGCCTGGCTCTCCCCAAGAAAACAGCAGGTTGCCGTCGGCGGAGTACTTGTGAATGCGGGAGTTGCCGTAGCCGTCGGAGACGTATATGTCGCCGGTCTTGGGGTCGGTGGCCGTGTGCGTGCATCGGTTGAACGGTTCGCC
>CAUZQF010000075.1:0-9916 GCA_963581905.1 Dehalococcoidia bacterium | reverse complement strand
CTGCGGCCCAAATGGGCAAATTTCTGGATGGTCAAGATGATCTCTGGGAACAGGTGCCGGAGCATGTTGGAAATCCATCTAAATATGCCGAGCCCGAGAAGAAAGTAGTTGAGCCCGAAGGTCACTCGCTTGAATCAAGGGACGAGTGGATAAGTCGCAGGAAACTACTTCTTGAGAAGCAGGGTCGGCCAATGTCGGTTGCTGCTACCAGACTCGCCCAGATAGCAAAAGAAGAGTCCCAATCCGAAGAGCCCTGGAAACGAGGCCGGGGTGGCACTTCGATAGGAAGGGCCGTTCACTCCGTTCTTCAGACAATAGATCTTGTGACTGGAGGGGGCATAGAGGCAACATCCCACGCCCAGGCCGCCGCAGAGGGCATCCCAGACAGATCTGAAGAGATAGCCAGTCTCGTCCGGGTCGCCGTTGAAAGCGATGTGGTCAGGAGAGCCGTGGCCTCGGGCAGATTATGGAGAGAGGTACCGGTCGCTGTTCCAATGGGTGAGGGCGTGCTGGAGGGATTTATAGACCTGCTGTTTGAAGAGGAAGGAAGCCTAATAGTGGTGGACTACAAAACCGACGCATTGGAAGCCACAGAAACGGGAGATGCAGTCGACCGTTACAGGCTAAAGGCGGGTTCATATGCCCTCGCGGTCCAAAATGCGACAGGTAAGGCAGTGCAAGAAGTGGTCTTTCTATTCCTTCAACCCCGGCGGGAGGAGACGCTGACGAATATCAATGAACTTGTCGAAGAGGCAGAAGACGCCGCCGTAGCCCACTTGGGATAAAATTCCCCAAATTAATCCTTCGCTGCACTCGGGCTATATTGTCCCGTTCTCAGTCTCGTCGCCTGCGGAGCCTTCTTAAGAAGGCGCTACCCCACGATTGACCGTCTCTTTCTTAATCCTGTGGTGGCGAGCTGAAATCATCTTCTGGAATATCAGACCTAACCTCATAGCCCGCCCAATCACGTCCCATCAGATTTCTTCCTTCTCGACTAATATCTCGCTCACAATTACTGCATACAGCTCGGTTCTTTTTGGCTGGAAACACTTCGCAAATCACGCAATAATCCAGTTCCATGTCGGACCTTCTAGGCATTAGCATATTTCGCTGGCGAAATACGGTCCATTCATCAACACATTCAGAGACCGAATCTCGACATCATCATCCAAACCAGGTGATCAATGTCGGCCCTACCCCGCAGGTCCAATTCGATCCCTAGACCATCTAACGATGGCATTAAATTATCCCTCAGGAAATGTAGCTCCGCCTCAGTCGTGTCCACCCCTTCGAACGGTCCATGAATTGAGGTGGCCGAAACGCTCATCACCAGTCGGAGCAGATATTCAGTCACTTCTCGAATCTTATCAAAGTTCAGCTTTTCAATGGTATCCGAGGACATGTGGTAATGCTCCCAGTGGCCGCAGGTCAGGAGCAGATACGGCTTCCTATTCAGCCTGAATATGTGGTGGTCACTAAGGTCTCCTACGTAACTGTTAAGTGTAGGTATTATTTTTAGATCTCTATCCGGCACTGTCCTTTTAAGGACGTCCTGAAGACCCGGGTCACTCTCCATTCCGGTGATAAAAAGTAGGTCCTCAAGGCCTGGAATAGGAATGTCGTGTCCGATCAGGTCCATGATAATGGCGCAATGGATCTCATCCTCAAGCTGGTCCTCATAGAACCTGATCGAGCCCATGGAAGGCTGAAGGAAGTGAGGAGGCTCTTCTGCGTCGAAGAAAGCAAGAATCACGGTCCGATCAGGCAGTGTCTCTTTCAGCCGTTCTGTAACCGCCAAAAGGACTGCGACGGCTGCCGCGTTATCATCGGCCCCAGGATATGGCCCGCAGGTGTCGTAGTGGGCTCCAAGCAGAATGGGCGAGAGGCCGGTATTCTGTCCCTGGAATTGCCCAACGATATTCACGAAGCGCTCCCCGCCGTGATCGTAAGGAAGCTCCAATGAATAACCAGCGTAGGGCTGCACACCTATCGTCTTCAGGCGTGCAACTATGTGATCCTTGGCCTCGTCGTGCCCTCTGCTGCCAACCATACGGCCTTGAGCAGTTGCGAGAACAGATACGTCATCCTTCAGCACAACGTTTTTCCAATCCTTTCGGTGTATTCGACCTCAACCAGTTCGGCCCTTTTCGTTAATCGAATTATCCATCGAATCATGAAGCTCGATTAAAATAGCGACTGCGCCTCTCGCAAGTCCTGTGTTTGAATCCCCTTAGTGAATTATCCGTAGATCTCAGTCAGGGAAGTCCTTACACTTTAACCGCCCTCGTTTTGATCAGAATAAATGGCCAGTCTAGTCGCGGCTCTCAGTTCCATTAATTTGGCTCCTTGATTACCTCCCACGAATAATGCCCTCTGGAACTTCTCGTTGGCACCTGACCAATCACCAGTCGCCCGCAGGACCTCCCCCTCCACGATACAAAGATCGGACTCCCAGAGGTACTCGCCATTACTTTCCAACCTCTGCCATGCCCGGGCCACCGCATCCGAGGCTTTTTCGATCTGGTCGTCCGCCAGGTATGATTCCGCCAGCAATATCAGGTATCGTGAGTGCGCAAGACCCGCGTCAAGAGGGTTCCCTCCAAGACCTTCCAACCCCTCAAGAATGGCATCGATGCCATCATCTGTATTTCCCTGTAGAGACATCGCCCAACCCATCATAATGCGAGATTTCTCGACCCAGTGTCTGTCAGCTGCCCCTGAGGCAAAAACAGAGACCGCCTGAGTCAAAGGTTTGAGGTCGCGGTGGGTTTCCCATGCGTGGCATAACGGTGCGGTAAACAGAAGTATTGGTCGGGGAGACTGGATTTGAACCAGCGGCCCCCTGCACCCCATGCAGGTGCGCTACCATGCTGCGCCACTCCCCGACCTAGGACACCGCTAGGATATCACAGGCACATAGGCCGTTCAAGATATTGCGCGCAGTTCTGAGGAGCGTTTCATAGCTGTAAAATGCTCTCTGAGGAACATTTTAGAGGCAGATTTCAGTCCTTGTCCTGTAGACGCCGGCCGTGGAACAGGTATTGGTTGGCATAGCCAGCATAGGTGCCAAAGAATTCCTGGGCCCAAGGACGCATGGCTTTGCGAGTCAGATTTTGCTCCACCACCTCGGGATACCACTCCTTGATGGCTCGCTCTATCCAGACATCCACCGGGAATGCCTGCCTCTTATCCAGAGCAAAAAGCAGTATGCAGTTTCCGACCTTATCGCCTATTCCCGCTAATCCGATTAGTTCCTCCAAGGCTTCGTCATAGGAGGCTTCTCGAAGCGAAAACAGGTCAACATCTCCGCGAGCGATGCTCACAGCGGCAGCGGCGACGTACTTGGCTCGAAAGCCCAGGCCCAGGTCCCTAAGCTTCTGCTCTCCGGCGTCGGCCAGTTCATCGGGAGACGGAAAGGCGCTCCGCACCTGGCCGTTCATTTCCAGGGCATGCCCGAAGTTACGCGCCATGTCCTCCACATTTGTTGAAATGCGAGGTATGTTGGAGTTGGCTGAGCAGATGAATGACACAAGGCACTCCCACGGCTCCTGCCGAAGGATGCGAAGGCCCTGGTACTTGGATATGGCCGCGCTGATCTGCTCGCCCTTGCTAATGGTTTTGCCGATAGCCACCAGATCATCATCCAATCGCAGGTAGTCGCGAAAAAGCGGTGCAACAACCGACTCGTCGTCCGGACCGCAGACGAACTCCACCCCCTCGTCGACCTGACGAGCGGAGACGAAGTTGTTGAAGATCACGTTGTGGAACCAGCCGTCCTCAAGGCGCCACCGAAAAGCCTGGCCGCCGAGCAACATGCCTTCTAGTTCTAGTATTCCATCAAAAGGTATCAGCATTTTTTTGCTTTTTTCATATAGGGCGCAGCGTTACGATAATAGCTTAGCTTGCTGTTAGCGCATTCGCCCTATATCGCCCTCCGTTTATTTCGCCATCCAGTCAGTGATTACGCTGTCCAATTCGTGAAGCTGGCACGACGCAAACTTTGCAGGAGGCAGCGAGTTCAGGAAGGACTTGCCGTATCGCCGAGACACCAGACGCTTGTCCAGAAGAACGGCGACACCACGATCGCTTTTGGTACGTATGAGCCGACCGAATCCCTGGCGCAGTCGCAGAATAGCCTGCGGGACCGCGTACTCCATAAACGAGTTTTCGTATAGCTCGGAGCGGGCTGCGAATACCGGGTCCGTCGGCACGCTAAATGGAAGCCTGGTTACCAGCAGGACCTTGAGTGCGTCTCCAGGCAGGTCTACCCCCTCCCAAAAGCTGGCGGTGCCGATCAGAACTGATTTGGGATTCTCCATAAAGCGCTGGACCAGCTGGCGTGGGGTCCCGTCTGTTCCCTGAGCCAGCACCGTGATGCCTCTGGACTGGAGGTCCTCTCGCACTGCGGACGCCGTGGCCTGCAATCCGGCATAGGACGTGAACAGCGCCATGGTCCTGCCACCTACGGCCATGGCTGCGTCCTTCACGGCCTGCTCAATCGCTTCCTGATAAGCCCCCGAATTCGGCTCAGGCATATCCTCTGGGACGCAGATGAGCGCCGAGTTAGGGTAGTCGAAGGGCGAGCCCAGCAAAAGCTCTTCTGCATCGGAGAACCCGGTGCGCTCGATTACGTGCTTAAAGTTGCCATTGGTACTTAAGGTAGCGCTGGTGAGCACCACGCAGTCCTTCTTCGAGAAGAGAATTTCCTCCAGCGTCTCGCCTACATGAAGCGGTGCCGAATACAGCGTTAGCTCTTGAGCTCTGCCGAAACGCCGAGCCCAGTAGATGCCGTCGCTCTTGGGATTCGGAACAAACTCCTTCAGCTTTTCCCGAAGCCCCTTATTGGTCTGACTGGTGTTATAGATCTCCATTAGCAGGCCGTCATAATTAAGGAGGTTGGCGTCTTCCAGATCGTCCAGCGTCATGTTAAGGCCATGCAGTTCAGTGCCAAGCTCAGCCATCAGTATGTCGGCATTCTGCCACTGAATCTCCAGGTCCGACCAGTCGGGCTGCGACCTTACGCCTGCAGTGACTCGCACCTCTTGGCCCCTGCCGTTCGGGGAAGCGGCATCCATGACGGACCCAATGCCAGCGAACAGACGCGCCATGTTGTCCCGAACTCTTGGCAGAAGCTCCGTTATCTTGGCAGCCTGCTTTTCCACGGACTCTCTGCGACCAGCAGACGCTGTGGACGTTCTAAAGGCATTGATCGACTCGTTCAGCAGGCCTCGCTCACCGCTGAGAGACTGGGTGTGCTCTTCAAATCTTGACTGGCTAAGCTCAAAACCCAAATGTCGAGTGGCCTCGTCCTCCAGATGATGCGCTTCGTCGATTATCAGAAGGTCGTATTCTGGTATGAGGGTGCCGCCTGAAGTGAGGTCGGACAGCAGCAAAGCGTGGTTCACGATAACCAGGTGAGACGCCGCCGCCTTCTCCCGAGATGCCCTCAAAAAGCAAGAGCCTCCTGAGCTCAGGCAATCGGTGGCCCCCTGAGCGGAAAGCCTGTCCCACGGCGCGGCAGTGTTGCGACTACCCAGGTTCAGCTCACTGCGGTCACCCGTCTCTGTGGTTTGCAGCCAGACCATGATCTTGGCCAGCATGCGGGCTTCGTCCTCGTTCATGCTTTCGCTGGAGCGCATATGGTTCCAGCGGCGTAGACAGAGGTAGTTAGACCTACCCTTGAGCTGCGTGAACTTTAGCTCTTCCGCGTTGAGCCCTTCTACCGCAGACAAGGCCTTCACGAGAATCGGCACGTCCTTACCCACAAGCTGCTCTTGAAGGGCTATGGTGTTGGTGGATACGACTACTCGCTTGTTATTGGCCAAGGCGTACATAGCCGCCGGAAGCAGGTATGCCAGCGACTTGCCGACGCCTGTGCCCGCTTCAACCACCAACCTCTGGCTCCCATTGATGGCCTTGGTGACGGCCTTGGCCATCTCAGCCTGCTCAGGCCTATGATCGAATCCAGGCAGCGAATCGGCTAACGGGCTGCCTTCGCTAAAGAGGTTGGCAACCTGCTCTGCATCAACTGGAGTCATTTCAGAAGCAGGACGCAACGAACGCTCTCGCTGCAGCCTCTTGTCCAGGCTGCTTGTATCCAGGCCACTAATGCCCGCGCCGCCTGTAGGAGGAATCACGAGCCCTGGCATGCTCAACTTGGGCTGCGATTCTTGGGCGGCGTGAGCCTCAAGGCCCTTCAAGAGGTATCCCATTACCCAGGAAGACTTATCGGCCAAACGCTGCATCTCGGCCACGGAATTGGGATCGAGCTTCATGGCGTCTTTGAGCAGTTCGAGAAACACGTCCTTGGTAGCTAACGCGTCATCTAAGGCCCTATGAGGGCTGTCGTGGGACAAGCCCATGCGAGTCGTCAGCCGGGACAGCGAATACTCGGGCATGCCAGGATGAAGAACGTACACCATGTCCCAGGTGTCGCACCGAGGATTGTTCAGACTGAGTCCAGCCTTAGCAAGAAAGCCCACGTCGAACGCAACGTTGTGGCCGATAAGCGGCGCGTTGCCCAGGAAGGATGCCAGCCTACCTACGATCAGATCGAAGGGCGAGGCCTCGTCAACCTGCTCCTGGGTTATGTGGGTAAATCTCTTTATGAAGGGCGACAGCTTGCGTCCCGGATTGACGAAGGTCTGAAAGGTGTCCAGTACTGTGTCTCCCTGGAACTTGACGGCGCCAATCTCGATTATGACTTCCGTGTCGGAATTCAGGCCTGTCGTTTCCAGGTCGATGGAGACCCAAACGTCCTCCATTGGAGGCGTATGTAGCGGTAGAAGTGTCATGGACGGCAACCGTCCCGTTTGTGGGTAAATTTAAAGCATTTCACCCAGGCATGCTAACAAATCCAGAGGGCATAAGTCTGCGCCTGAGCTTCGAACTTGGTGCGAGCTCCCTGCCCAGCCGAAGCCTGTTCCACCTATCAAATAGGTTTTTGCAGCGCTAACGGGAAAAGACGCTGTGGTTTATGGAGAACCATCCGAAAGAAACAGGCCAACCGCAAAGAACAATCATTTGAGCACCAGATAATTTGTACCAACGTCTGGCAGTGACAACACTAGAATAAGTACCAGGCGCGAATGATTAACGTCATGCTTACTATGCCCATAAAGGCGAAGGCGATCGAGAATATCACGAGGGATATAGTTAGTTCGTAACCGAACTTAAACCCTTTAGCTATCGTCGATTGCATAATTCTTTGCCCCCTACAGTCTGATCACTAAAGCAAATTCAGACGAAAATCGCGCCAGTCGTTAGATCGCGTGTGCCCTAACAGCTTTCCAGGTTGTCCAGCCTAGCAAGCAAAGAATCGGCATCGGCATCGCCAGAATCCCGTATGCCATCCATCGTTCAAAGTAGTAAAGCAAATTAGGTCTCATCACACCGAAACGAAAGGCATTGCTCTTTGACGTCATGATGCCAAGAGAAAGCACCAGAGACCACATTAGGCCCATCCACTGTATTTCCTTGGGCGAGAAGGCCGTGGTCGAACTGCTATTGCGCTAAGCCACATTCAAAAGAATCCAATTTCGTTTGACCTGTTAAAGGCATGCGATAGCCCAAACACTTCATCTACATCATCAACGTCCCAATGAGCTTTCGCATACTTGGGGAAAGTCTTTGATATCAAGCATCCCCTGCGTGGTTGAATTTCCCGGGGGCCGTAGGGTCGCTACCAGGTCAAATGCAAGTGAAATTTTAGGGACGAGCAGTGACTGATACGTTAGAGAATCGGACGCAAATTGCCAGGATGCGGTCCTGCAGATTCACTTCGCGAGGCCCCTTTGTCATTGGCCAATTTTGCAGGCTAAGAAATTACGACAGTTGTGATAAATGACAGTTCCAGCGAGGACCAGGATGACGAAGCGACTGAATCTGCCTACGACCAAGCCACTGATGGCGGCGAAGGAAGAATAAGTCCTTCAGGGTTTTCTGTTATCCGGCAAGTTTCAGAATTTGCGGCGACGTTGCTATTAATGGGTAAACACGTTACATTCACACTACCCTCAGAGATTGAACGGCAAGTCCGGCAGTTGCCCCATACCGCGCTGGCTGAGTTCAATTAGGGTTGATATGTTTTCTATGTGCACGGGTCCCGAAAACTCATTCATTTACTGATCAAGGGACCAAATTTAGAAGACTGAAATAGACCTGTCATAATAAAAACCAAGCACGGGGTTTGACCGTGCCGAAATGCTTAGGAGGCAACAGTGAATCTAGATTACGTCACTAATGAAGAGGTCATTCAAGCCGCTCGAAAGAGGCTTCCCCAAAGCGCATGGGACTATCTTTCAGGGGCCTCAGAATCGGAAACGACCATGCGGCGCAACCGACTGGCTTTCGACAAAGTCGCGTTCCGTCCCAGAGTGCTGAATGACGTTTCCAGCGTAGATACTTCAACAACTTTTCTAGGACACAAGCTACGAATTCCTGTCATGCCTGCGCCGGTAGGCTCGCTACAGGTCTTCACACCAGAGGGTGGAGCCGCCACCAGCAAGGCCTGCGCTGAGTTCGGCACAATGCACGTAGTTAGCTCCGTCACCGAACCCGGCCTGGAAGCCATTGCAGAGTGCGCCGACAATCCCAAGGTCTACCAGCTTTACATTAGGGGAGACTGGGAGTGGACCAAAGACATGATTGACCGTGCAAAAGCCGCCGGTTATGTGGGCCTTTGCACCACAGTGGATACAGCCCACTACAGCCGCAGAGAGAGGCCTCTTCGTGGCCGCTGGAATCCGCCCACGCGAACAGGGCCGGGAGCCGTCGATCCGTACTGGGCGGCATCTGTCACCTGGGGTTCCATCGACAAGTACAAGGCGTATTCAGGCCTGCCATATATGCTCAAGGGCATCGCCACCGCAGAAGATGCCAAGATCGCTGTCGAGCATGGCGTGGATGTCATCTGGGTGTCCAACCACGGTGGCCGCCAACTGGACCACGGCGAAGGCGCCATGGACATGCTGCCAGCGATCGTTGAGGCGGTCGACGGGCGCGCTGACATCGTGCTGGACGGCGGCATTCAACGTGGAAGCGATGTGGTCAAGGCCGTAGCAATGGGAGTGAAGGCCGTGGCTATCGGCAAACTCCAGTGCTGGGGACTGGGCGCTGCTGGCGCTGACGGGCTCATCCGTGTGCTGGAAATCCTCGAGGAGGAGATGATCGTCGCCATGGCACTGATGGGCGTCACCTCCATCGACCAGCTTAATTCAAGCTACGTTACCAAGGCAGACCTGGTGACGATGCCTCATGAGATGAGCACCTGGGTGAACAAGCCAGTAGATAGAATTCTCTAGAATTTCGATTTGGGGTCGTATGGACTAGCGTCCCAACGACCCCAAATTTCTTCAAGATGCCTTCTGGGCTTTCTGGACCTTAGGCATTACCTCTTCGGCGATCAGTTGCAGTGTCTCCAATATCAGGCCATGAGGCATGCCACCCCACTCGATGCTCATGATCAGATGATTGATGCCTATGCTCTGCTGCAGCCCGAGAATCTGCTCCGCAACCTCGTCCGGCGAACCAATCAGGAATCGGTCCCCCAAAAGGTCTTCGAAGTCACCGCCCAGGTCGTTGTCGCCCTCAGGCATCTGCCGGTCCTGCCCCCAGCTGTGGTAGGCCGCGTACTTCTTCTCTATGTAGGGGCCGCAGATGCGCAGGGCCTCCTCTCGCGTACGCGCCACGAATAACTCACGTCGCATGGGAAGCTCGTCCGGGAAGGGTTTGCCGGCCTTGTCCAACGCCTGACGATAAACATTGATCTGCCGCTTGATAGTCCCAATGCGATTATGCGGGTTGATGTACCAGCAGTCGCCAAGCCACGCAGCACGCTCTATTGCGACGTCCGCGTTTGCACCGATCCAGATAGGCGGATGGGGGTCCTGCAAAGGCTTTGGCAGACAGGAGGCAC
>CAUZQF010000074.1:0-10045 GCA_963581905.1 Dehalococcoidia bacterium | reverse complement strand
ACCGAATCAATCACCAGCCTTTTCGATCAGGCCTATCCGCTGTTGGCATCCACCCATGTCACGGAGATGTTCGACGAAATAGCTTAGGCTGACTACTTCTTGTACAGATAGAAGCGTTTCTGCGGGCAAGCCTGCGACACGCTCAGGCCGAACGTAATTTACTCAACATTCGTGGTGAGTGCCGATTTCATTGAGCATCCTCGACAGAGTATGGTCCTGTCGAGCCACTGGCCATCAGAGTCCGTTCGGAAGCGTCCGAAATACCTAGGCGTACTTCTCGCCCAAGGCAGTCTCCCACCTAAGGTAGTGCATCATCTCGGCGTATGTGCGGTCAGGGCCGGAGTACAGGACATCGCTGGGAGGCGCCATCACGCCGGTCAGACCAGATTCTACGTCGAGTCCATCTGCCTGCCACGCCCGAAGGCCGCCTTGCAGCACGGAAACGTCCGAATACCCCATATCAATCAAGGCAGCCGCCGCGAATACCGAGTTCTGCCCGTCGGTGCATGTCACCAAAATCGGTTGCGAATTGTCAGGGGCGAACCGGTCTATGTTCAGCTCAAGCCAGCCACGGGTAATCCAGTTTGAGCCCGGTACATGAGCTCTGGCGAAGTCCTGGCTGGTGTCTACGAATATCGTGTTGATGGGCCGCATCGAGTCGGCGTCTTTAGTCGACACTGGCTTGCTCTTTTCCTTAGCCTCTGCCATTCCAATGGGCTTTTCAGACGAATTACCCTGTTCCAGCGTTTCGCCCGCTGCCTGCCAAGCCATAGTTCCGCCCTGCAACACGAAAACGTGCTCTATGCCCAGCTGGCGATAGAAGGACGCCGTCTGCGTAGCTCTTGCTTTGCCATCGCAGGCGAAGACCACGTTGGCATTCTTCACGACGGCGACCTCATCCGTTCGTTGCACAGCCTGCCCACCAGGAACCCCTCTGAACCCAGGTATATGTCCCGCGAGGTACTCCTCATGAGATCGCACGTCCACGAGATACGTCGTGTCTGTCGAGGCTCCGTCCTGTAATTCGCGAAGTCCGGCCACATCTATTGGCCGCACGCCATCTTCTTCGGTCAGCTTATCGGCATAGGCCTCTGCGGCAGCTACAGCCTCGTTAGAGGGGTTCTCCAGTGTCAGGCGATCGGCACCTGTCTCTAGCTCATAGCCAGCCAGCACCCAGCCCGAGGTGCCATTCTTCAGGCCAAAAATGTTCTTGATGCCCATGCGCTGCAACACCCGGGTACCGATGATGCTGCGGGTCCTACCAGCGCAGTTGATTATGACCGTGGCAGCGTCGCTCAGGTCCTTGGTTATGTCTGTGATGTGCAGCGCCAGCTCACCTCCGGGAACGCTACGACCTCCTGGAATGCAGAACCGCGAGTACTCTTCCGGCGTCCTAGTATCCAGGATGACCATCTCGTCGCCCCGCTGAATGCGCTCCTGCAGTTCGGTGGCCTCAATTTCGGGTACGTGATACTCAACCTCGACCTTTTCGCCAAAGTCTTTGCTGGGAACGTTGACACCCCACTCTGTCGGAAGGCCGTCGGTTACCCATCGATTTATTCCGCCCTCCAGAGCCGATGTTTCGCTGTATCTCAACTTCTTTAGAGTTTCCACGGCCAAGGACGAGCGCCTGCCGTCGTCGCAGCACAGGACTATCGGTGTGCTGGCAACGGGCACGGACCGCGATATGTCGAACTCCAGTTGTTTGCGAGGTATAAGGCTAGAGCCAGGAATGTGCGAGCTGTTGTACTCGCCGGTATCCCGAACGTCGATGAGCGCGAACTGGGTTTTGCCCTTCAAAAGCAGTTCTAGATTCTGGGCAGACGTAGTTGAGACCATTTTGGAATCACCTGAAATTTACTGGTTAGATTGAGTGCCGGGAAGCACGTGCGGCAGCTTCCCGGAGTTAGCAGTTGTTGAACTTCTGAGTGGTGAAGTAGCTTACCTTCCCCGTCTCCAGGTCGAACTTGGCCCGCTCCAGGCCACGGAGGTCATGGCCGTACACATGGATCTCAACCGTGGAGCGGTCTGTGAAGTTATCCATCTGATGAATCTCGTCCACCTCTGGAATCAATAGAGAGACATCACCTGGTCTCACTACGGCTACACGGTCCTGTTCAAGGACGGCGTAGTTTCCCTTTTCGCGGTCGTCCACTCGGCGGAACCGAGTCTCCGTGATCTCGTTACCTAAGACGCCTATCATGCCCCAGGTGCGATGGTCGTGTGGCCCTAGGTGGTCGCCGGGCCCCCAGACCACTGCCGTCACAAGCAGACCGTTATCCTCGCTGTAGTGAAGACGGTAAGAGCCGTGGTTACTGCTGCCTGATGGATTCCTGAACTCCTCAGGGATGGCGTCAGGGCTATTAATCAGCTTGTCCAGATAAGAAGAGCCCTTGTCGAACAGCTTGTCCTGCTCCGGCTGCCCTTCCATTAGGCCTGACATATCGTGCACAAACTCGTCTATCGAATACTTCAGAATAGTCATAGGTCACCTCGCACTTCCATAAATTGCCCGCAGTTTCGCCGCTACCCTGGCTGACGTTAACGTGAATTCCAGCCAGTTTGGGTACATCCTATCACGTCACGCGTCGCCCATGCCTACCAAATAGGTGGAAGTACAGGCCTCCGTGCCATATCAGCTGGCCCGGCAAAGGGCTCTTATTAGCGGAACTTCACACTTACAGAACTAGCCTAGAGAGTGAATTTTCATCCCACCCAGATGGGCATAACTTATAAGCAGAATTACACTACTGGCACTTATCCGAATAGGTTGATGGTACTATAGTCAATTGCGGCAATATACAAGGCTTGACTAAGGAGAGCATAGGCTTCAAAATAGGGGAAACTTCTTGTCGATCAAACTTCTGAAGCTTACCAAATATCGGGCAATTAACAGACACCACTGTCTTTACCCACGGAAAGGAGCATCCCTGTGAGTTCCAACGGCTCGAACGGACACGATAAATCAATGGTGTTCATCCAGCTCACTGGCGGCAACGACGCCCTAAACACGGTGATCCCATACACTGATGGACAGTACTTCGACAATCGACCAACCGTGGGCTTCGACCGAGAAAAGGTGCTGCCACTGGACGACAAGCTGTCGCTAAATCCAGCCATGGCGCCTATCAAGAGGCTCTACGACCAGGGCAAGGTGGCCATCATCAATGGCATCGGCTACCCGACTCCGAATCGCTCCCACTTCCGTTCTATGGACATCTGGCACACCGCCGAGCCAACCAAAGTTGTCAACGAGGGCTGGCTGGGCAAAACAGTACGTGAGCTTGATCCCAGGGGCGAAAACGTTCTCACCGCCGTGAACTTTGGGCGAGGCCTGCCCAGAGCACTCTCCGCCAACGGCGTGCCGGTGGCATCAGTAGGAGACCTGGCTACGTATGGCCTCTACCCCGACATCAAAGACGACCAGATTCGCCAGCAGACCCTGGCAATGTTCTCCCAGATGTATGGTGGCTCAGGCAGAGACGCCGTAAAGGAGTTCATACACCAGACCGGCCAGGGAGTGCTGAAGGGTGCCGACATACTTGGCACCGCGCCTCAAAAGTACTCCTCCAGCGTGGAGTATGCAGACAACCCGCTGGCGAAAAGCCTCAAGGACGCCGCTCAAGTCATGTTCGCCGACATCGGCACCCGCATCTACTACACCGGCCAGGGCAGCTACGATCACCACTCGGGCGAAGTCCCGCTGCACACCGGGCTAATTGGCGACATGTCGACGGCCGTCAGCGACTTCATGGACGACCTGGAGGAGCACGGCTACGACAAAGATACTGTTATCGTCATATTCTCCGAGTTCGGACGTCGTATCAAGGACAACGGCTCCGGCACCGACCACGGCTCTGGAGGAGTTGCTTTCGTGATTGGCGGATCGGTCAACGGCGGCCTTTATGGCGACCAGCCCTCCCTCAAATCAGACGACCAGCTGGAAGGCGACATGCACTTCAGCAACGACTTCCGCGGCACCTATACAGAGCTTCTGGAAGACTGGATGGGCGTGGACGCCCCGTCGATCGTAAACGGCAACTTCGAAAAATTGAACTTCACCGGGAAGTAAACGAGGACGTAAGAAGATGACAACAACGACGGCCAAGGACACTTCGCAGTTCGCCCATCTCCTTCGCAGGGCTGGCTTCGGCGCTACGCCCGAGGAGCTTGAACACTACACGTCTCTCAGCTATGAGGAGGCCGTCGACGAACTGCTGCGGGCTGAGAATCCTCAGAATCTGCCTGACGACCTCATAAAGCGCTACCACGTGGACATGCACGAGCTGCGGTTCGCCAATTCGGCTGCTGCTTACTGGCTATACCGCATGGTAACGACTAAGGCCCCCATGCAGGAGAAGATAGCCCTGTTCTGGCACGGTATATTCGCGACCGGCTACGCCAAGACCAACCAGGCGCGTGTGCTGCTGAACCAAATCGATATGTTCCGCAACTATGGACTGGGTAGATTCGACGACCTCTTACTTGAGTTGGCCAAAGACCCATCCATGATTATCTGGCTGGACAACCAGGACAACCACAACGGCGCCATTAACGAGAACTGGGGCCGGGAGTTGCTGGAGCTGTTCACCCTGGGCATCGGCAACTACAGCGAGGACGATGTCAAAGAGGCGTCTCGGGCCTTTACTGGCTGGACGCTGGGCAATGCCGAGTACATGGCGATGCGGGCATCAAAGGACTCCATCTGGCCCTACGGACGCATTTCATGGCACTTCGACTTCCGTAACAACGACCACGATCACGGAGAGAAGACCTTCCTGGGCGAGAGTGGCGACCTGAACGGCGATGACATCATTCGCATCATCTGCCAGCAGCCTGCCACAGCGCGATACATATCACGACACCTGTACGACTACTTCGTGGCTGACGAGGAGCCGGTCCCACAGTGGCCTTACTCGCCGCCCAGAGACCCCGAAGCCATCGACATCCTGGCGCAGGCTTACATGGACGGCGATCACAATATCGGTCACATGATAAATGTCCTGTTCAATTCGGACTTTTTCAAGAAAGCACAGTTCACCCGGATCAAGGGTCCAGCTGAGCTTGTCGCCGGCACCATGCGCTTGAGCGGCGGCATAACCAAGCCTCTGCTGGAGATCGTTCCGGACTCGAGCTTGCCTAGCTACATGGGGCAGACGCTGCTCAATCCGCCATCGGTGGAAGGCTGGCACGAAGGTACGGAGTGGATCAACAGCGGCTCCCTGATAGAGCGGGTTAACTTCGCCGCCAAGGAGATCAGCGACATCTCCAAGCCCGGAGTTCGGGCCATCATAGATATCCTGGCCAGCACAGACGGCGGCCAACTCACGCCCGAGGTCATCGTGGACATGTGCCTTGAGATCATGGGCACCGGTAATGTTGACCGGGAGACCAGAGACTCATTGGTAGGCATGATGGCGGAGAAGGGCTCAATCTCATTGGCTGGTCATCAGCAGGGCGACGATTCAGAGGAACGAGTTGGCGAGTTGTTAGGCCTAATAGCATCCACGACGGAATACCAGATTAATTAGCAAACAGTAAATAGATATCAGCAATCAGGATCGAGATGTAAGTGAAGCTCCGAAAGTTGACTGCTAACACCTGATAGCTAATATCTGTTGCACCAAAGGTACCTAATATGACAACGCAATCGACGTCCCAGGCAATTAGCCTTAGCTATCTCAAGACCATCGGAATCGTGAACAACCAGCCGATTGGCAGAGGCTTCGCCAATCCCATCGACGTGGCGTTCCACCCCGACGGACGCATCTTTGTCATGAACCGAGGCGCGCCTAACTTCGCCCGCATCGGTGTCATCAATATCGACGAAGACTACCTATACGAGTTCGGCAAATACGGCGATGCTGACGGCCAGTTCAAGCTTCCGGCGGGCCTCACCATGGACAGCGATACGAATCTGTACGTCACGGACGAGTTCCACAATCGAGTCGCCGTCTTCGACGAAGATGGCAATTTCATCAGGAACTGGGGAGAGGGCGGCAGCTCTGAGGGCCAACTCGATGGGCCTTCTGGCATCGACGTAGACGGCAACGACGACGTTTACATCGCCGATCAGAACAACCACCGAATACAGAAATTCTCCAAGGACGGTCGCTTCATTCTGGCCTTCGGCGGATTCGGCAGCGGTGACGGCCAGATGAACATGCCGTGGGGAGTAGACGCCGCGCCCGACGGGAGCGTATTCGTCGCCGACTGGCGCAACGATCGCATCCAGAAGTTTTCAGGTGACGGCCAGTTCATCGCCGCGTTTGGCAGCACCGGCCAGGCCGACGGCAACCTGAACAGGCCCTCCAGCGTAGAGGTGGACGCAGATGGCTTCATCTACGTAGCGGACTGGGGTAACGAACGCATTCAGGTCTTCGCACCGGACTTCGCTCACCGGGCAACTCTGCAAGGGGAGGCAACGCTCTCCAGGTGGGCCAAGGACTTCCTGGCTGCCAACTTGGACGAGACGGAGACTCGAAAGAACTCCAACCTCGACCCCAAGGACCTACCGCCGCAGTACAACACGCCACACCAGGTCTCGTCGCAGATCGAGCCCTACTTTTGGGGCCCTGCCTCAGTCAACGTAGACCCGGATGGCCGGATGTGGGTTACGGAGACATCCAGGCACAGGATTCAGGTCTACCAAAAGGGCTGATCGCGCACTGATTAGCCATTGGAAGAAAAGTGCCTTAAACCTCGTATATCTGTTTAACTGGTGGTCGCCCTGGCCATTAGCAAACGAAAACTTGCGAGGAGTCTGAGAGGATGCTACCGATTCCTGTTACAGGTGCCACGATTACCTGATCAAGCTGACCGGCCACTCCAGAGCAGGTTCCATTTAGACCAATTATGCCATCGTCCAGATTTAGACTTACTGCGCCGTCTACTGTCACAGATGTGCCAGCGTTAATATCCACCTCAGCACCAGAATCTATCTCAATGTCGCGATTGGCCTTTACAACGGCGTCGAAACCCGCTTCCAGCAAAAAGCT
The DNA here is from genome assembly GCA_963581905.1 of Dehalococcoidia bacterium. Taxonomy (GTDB): domain Bacteria; phylum Chloroflexota; class Dehalococcoidia; order Lucifugimonadales; family JADFKI01; genus Casp-Chloro-G4. The sequence goes on along the minus strand of CAUZQF010000074.1, from coordinate 3,047 downwards.
CCTGCCCGATTCAATGTCGATATCGAAATTGGACTTGATTTCAGTGTTAGCAACAGCGTTCAACGAGAGGTCAAAGCTTGAGGTAATTTCCGTATTGTTGTCTGAAAACGTTTCCAAATTGTTACCAGAGTCCACGGTTATGGCGCTGTTCCTTTAGCCTCACTCGGAATAATGAGATTCCGTTTTCGCATTGTTTCGATCTTGCCTACATGGCTAAATTGGCGGGTGTGCCGATTCCCAATTCCTATGTAAGTTGGCAGGACCCTCCGAGTGTAAGGATGACGATTCCAATGAGGACCGTGGCGGCTGCAATGGTGACGCCGCCAGAGAACCAAGCTGCGTCGGAGGGCCAAACACAGACCAGACACTCGCAATCGTTGGTAGGCCCTCCTGCGGGGCATCCAGTAGCCTCAGGAGGGCTAATCTGGAGGATGCCCCCAATGCAGAGAGAGCAACCGGTAGCCAATCCAACCAATAGGCCCCCCAAAAAAGCAAGGACGGGTGTGGTGAGCCCCGTCCCTGCAAAAGCGACTCGGAGGTCACTTCAAGGCCCATCATACACGGATATCTGTGGCAAGAGGAACCCTTAAAGTTTGGGAGACCGTGGCACCTGGCCAACTCTAGACTTTTGTCTGTCCGCCAGAACTCGCATGGCTAGGGTCAAGCCTTCATATTCAATCCTGAGCCTCTCGATTTCCCCTTTCAGATCTCTTAGGTTTGCTTCGACGCAACTGCCTTCCTTGACCGCACTGATGCCATGTGCATTTCACGGACGCGCTGATTAGCCTGGCATGAGAGTTCTGTGATTTCCTCGTGAACGTATCAGGATAAAGATTTACGATGGCCCATCTCGGCGAAGGCTTTCTTCGGGTACTAGCACGGTAAGCAATGGCCAATAAGGCAAACCAGGTTCAATTATAAATTCCGGGGGCCCCAATAAAGAGACAGACCATATGAGGCCAATGCGAATGGGCTGTGCATATTGGTCTGAAGGCATAGCCTTATTATTAGCAGTTGTTCTCACGCATCCACGTTTTTGGAAACTAATCAAGCTATCACCCAATGATCAAGCCGAGGAGGTGTTTAGCCACGGCGGCGATCGGTTGTTGACACACCCATTACTACATTGTACGATTCCTGACACTCAGAGGCATAAACCCTTCTGGAATAACTAGAGTGAGCGTTCATTTGCGCAAGTAGTTCAAGGGGTGGATTTCATGCCAACATCAAGGAGAAAACTATGGTTGAATTGATTAGAACAAAACGCTTTGTATCAGCGATTCTGGGGCTGGTAGTATTGCTGGCTTTGGCATGTAGCAGTCAGCCTGCCGCGCCTGCTTTTGATCCCGCAGAATTGTCCAAGCTTGTTCAAAGCGCGGTGGAAAATGCCGTTCCTGATCAGTCGTCTCAGGCAGCCCCTGTATCGGCTGAGGAAATTCAGCGCATGGTTCAGGCGGCAGTAGCCTCCTCAGCACCTGAGGGAGCATCGGCCGAAGAAATTAGGTCGATGGTCCAGCAGGGTGTTGCTGCATCAATTCAACCAGGAGCGACCGCAACCCAGATAGAGAGTCTTGTTAACAAGGCCGTGTCCGAGGCGGCGGCGTCACAGCAACCTGGCTTGACCGCTGGCGATGTTGAAGCGATCGTAGCTAAAGTCGTCCAGGCCGTGCCAGAGGCCGCAGCACCAGCCCCCGCAGGCTCAAAGCCCAGCGGAGAGTTGACTGTAGGTGTAGGCGGACTCCCCCCTCTAGTGCAGTTGGGTTCAAAGGATGCAGCAGGAACTACCAGCGTAGGTATGAACTGGAGCATATATGAAGGGCTGTTTAAGGCGCCACCAGCTCCACAGCCTGGTGAGGCATCGTCCCCAGCCCCTGCTACTTATGTGTCAGAGCTAGCGGAATCATGGACAATAGCTCCTGACCAGACGAGCATATCTTTTAACATTCGACAGGGCGTTCAGTTCCATGACGGATGGGGTGAATTGACGGCTGAAGACGTCGCATGGACGTTTAATGAGTCGTTGATTTTGGGCTCAACTGGAAATGGTGCAGAGCAGCTCCCACCGGCTCTTAAGGTTGGATGGGACGCACCTGATAAGTACACAGCCGTCATGAATATCGAACGTGGTGAATTCCCCCCAACTTGGGGAACTCTGATTGGTAAAGGGTGGTCCGATACCTACGGTATGCTCAGCAAGAACCTTTACGACACAGTGGGCGAAGATGAGTTCCTAACTACGCCGATTGGAACCGGACCATATAACGCTACATTCTGGAACGGACACGACGAGATGGTCGCTGAGGCAGTGGTAGACCATTGGAGGGTGACACCGAGCGTAAAGGTGCTGCGGGTTATCGAGATGCCCGAGCAGGCAACTCGAGAAGCGGCGCTGCGAACGAGAGAAATCGACATAGCGCCTATTCCCGGTAAGGCCCTTAATGGACTCCTCGGCGATATTGGTGGGGGCGCAGTGGTGGTTGGACTTACCAACCCGAATACCATCTACATGTCCGGCAACTACTGGGGCAAGACTTGCCCAACCTGCGAAGAAACCGACGTCTACCGAAAGTGGGACGGCTTCACCGAAGCCATAGAGCTAGGCTACCCGTGGGTCGGTGACCCTGATGATGCAGAGGGCATGGAGAATGCCCGTAAGGTTCGCTGGGCCATGTCAATGGCTATCGACCGACAGACAATAATTGATACGGTACTGGGCGGTTTCGGAGCCCCTGTTTACAACAGCCACATGCATTCCCAGTTCCCTCCTGGATCCCCCCTTTATAAAGACGAGTGGACGGTTCCGTTTGACACCGTAAAAGCAAAAGAGTGGTTGACAGAGGCAGGATACCCAGACGGATTCGAAGTTACGCTATGGTCCGCCCCGGACTTTTCCTTCTGGGATCCGGAAATTGCAGACGCTGTGGGTGAGATGTGGCGGCAGAACCTCGGTCTTGACGTCACCGTGGACCACTCTCCATATGCCAGCAGGCGGCCTCAGTCGGTGGACAAGAGCATGAATGTGCCTTGGTTGCACGGTTTCGGCTTCG
>CAUZQF010000073.1:0-10060 GCA_963581905.1 Dehalococcoidia bacterium | reverse complement strand
ACCACGTTCACAGTTCCATCCCACTTGGATATGACACCTCGCGCTAGGATCACGTGACTTCGGAGTGCCTTTCGGCATCGCTCGAATACTTTTGGCCAGATTATTAGCTGGGTATCACCAACCTCGTCTTCTACAGTCACGAACACGATGCCCTCCTGACCTTTAGGATGCTGCCTTGCTATAGGCCAACCTGCCACCATGATCTGGTCACCCTCCGCCAGGGTTTCTACGTCAACTGTCTTGAGTACCTGTGGGCTCAGCCTGGGCCTTACGAACTCCATCATGTGGCCCTTGGGGTAGATACCCATAGTTTCGTACTCATCCAGCATCTTGTCGTAGTCATTGATGTCCTCGATATCCGGTACGCTGTCGTCCATGGATAGCGGTAGCACCATCTGGCCGCTTTTCGTCGGACGCTCGTAAAGTCCGACTTCCCACAGCGCCAGTCTGCGGTTAGGCGTTACGGCATCGAATGCGCCTGCCAGCACCAGGGATAACACTGCCTGAGGTTTCAGGCCAGTGCGTCTCACAAGATCGCCAGCATTGATGTATGGGCCGTGCCGTGCTCTTTCTTCGGTGATGAGGACGGCGTTCTTCTTTCCTACGTCCTTGATAAGCTGAAGGCCCATGAGAATTGAGTTGCCCTCTGGAGCGCACTTTGTCTGGCTTCTGTTCACGCAGGGGTTCAGGAACGGCACTCCGAATTTTCTGGCATCCTGCTTCAGCGTTTCCACGGGGTAGAATCCCATAGGCTGATTGTTCATCAAGGCAACGAAGAACTCGAGAGGGTAATAGTGTTTCAACCACACCGCCTGGTAAGCGGTAATAGCGAAGGCATGGGAGTGGGATTCTGGAAACATGTAATGGCCGTTTATCTTTCCGAAGATCTTCTCGGCCACCTCCTCTGATACGCCTTTCTTAAGCGCACCCTCACGAAATTTCCCCCACCATATCTCTATCAAGTGCTCGTTGCTGGATTTCGTAAAGGCCCGCCTTATCTCGTCGGCCTGGGCAGCGCTCAAGCCGGCCACATCCATGATTAGCTGGACCACCTGCTCTTGCCACACGATGATGCCGTAGCCTCGTTTCAGCGCGCGCTCTTCCAGGGGGTGGTCATATGCCCACTCCGCTCCGTGCCGATATCTCTCGACGAACTGGGACACAGCGCTGCCTTGCACACCCACGCCAGGACGAATGAGCGCTACCTGGTAGGCGAGGTCGAGCAGGTTACGAGAGCGAAGGCGCTGCCCCATCTTTAGCTGCGCTGGCGACTGCAGTAGAAAAACGCCTTTGGACTTTCCGGCGTTAATCATGTCGTACACGTTAGGGTCGTCGGGACTTATCTGGCTCAGGTCTGGCCTTGCTTCATGACGCTCTTCAATCAGATCGAGGGCCTCGTTTATCTGGTCCAGCACGGGGAGGGACAGCAGGTCTATCTTGGCGAAGTTGGCATTGGCGACGCTGTCCCGATTCCAGTCCATGATGAACCGGCCGTCGATGGCGCCCGCTCGTACAGGGACCATCTGAGGAATAGGCGAGCTGCTCAGGATCATACCGCCAACATGCTGGCTCAGTAGCCTGGGAGCGGCTACCAGTTGAGGGGCAAGCTCGATGATGTCCCGCCAGCCCGGAGCGTCGACCTTGTCTCGAAAGTCAGGAAGCTCAAGCATCTCCTTCCGGAGCATCTTGGAATCGTGGGACTGTATCTTTTTTGATAGCAGCGTTCTCTCTTCAGGAGGCAGGCCCAGAGCTTTCCCCAGGTCCTGTATCACGCCCTTCACCCTGTAAGTAGTGATCGCGCCTGTCAGGACGGCATACTCAGGCCCGAAGTGGTCGTGGACTCGCTTTATGACCTCGTCTCGCAGCCCCCTTGGGAAGTCCAGGTCTATGTCGGGGAGTATGTCAGTGTGCTCGGAGATGAACCGCTCCAGAGTAAGGTCCCACTTCAGGGGATCGATGTGGCTGATGCCGATGAGGTAGCCGACCAGCAGGGCCACGGACGATCCTCTGCTTCTGATGGGCGAACGCTCTTCCAGAGGAGTCTCTGGAGGTATCAGTCCCTGTTCTTTTGCAATGTCCTGAGCTATGAGACCTATCTGGCGATACAAAAGCAGGAAGCCCGACAGGTTGAGCTTGCGAAAAAGCCTGAACTCTTCTTCGAGCCTATCTTCGACTGCCTTTGATACTGAGCCGTATCGTCTCACGGCGCCCTCGTAGCAGAGCTGCCTCAGGTAGCTTTCCGGTGTATAGCCGTCGGGTACTTCGGGGTCAGGAAGCTGATAGCCCAAGTCGGTGCTCAGATCGAAAGTGCACTCCTTTGCGATTTTAAGGGTGTTTGAGATGGCCTCCGGGCACTGCCTGAATAGCTGTTCCATTTGGGCTTGGGACTTCAGGTAGAAGTGGCGATTTGGCCGCACAAAGAGCAAGGCTTGGTCGATGGTGGTGTTGTGCTTGGCCGCCACCAGTGCATTTTGAAGCCTGTACCTCTCCGGGACATGGTAGTGTACGTCGTTTGTGGCAACGAGCGGGATGCCTACTTCACGAGCCAGCCCTACTAGCGCACGATTGCGCTTCGTATCCCCGTGTATAAGGTTCTGCTGAAGCTCGATGTACACCGAGGCCGAGTCTGTATATTCCAGGTATCCTTTGAGAAGCTTTTGGGCTGCCTGGTAGTGGCCATCCAGCACCAGCTTGGAGAGGTGGCCATCACGACCGCCTGCAATCAGCGTCACGCCTTCCAGGTGCCCTTGGAGGCGAGCGGGGTCCAGGCGAGGCTCCTTGCGGTCGACTTCGTTGGCGTATGTGAAGAGCCTGGAAATATTGGAGTAGCCCATCCGGGTTCTAGCGAGAAGCGTGAGGTTGGAGCCGTCGCTGAGAGTAATCTCGCCTCCGGTGATGGGCTGGACTCCAAATGTGCTGGCAAGCCGGGCAAACTCCAATGCCCCGCACAGATTGGTATCCGTGAGGGCTAAAGAAGAGTAGCCATGCTCTTGGGCCTGCGCCAGAAGCTCGTGAGGATGAGAAGCTCCCAGCCCAAAAGAATAAAAGCTCTTGCAGTGAAGTTCTGCATAGGTAGCAACCATATAAAGAGCCTGAGCCTAATAGCTCTGCTGATACCAGGAGTCGTCTCTCTGGTCCCGAAAGAGAGTCGCCTGTCTGCCGTCGTGTCTGGTGACGTGAAAGTACGTTCGCTCGATGGGTTTGGGTAGCCACCAGAGGTCGAACATCCACATATCTTCTATGCGGCCTATCTGGTGCCACAGCTTCCCGGTGCAAAAAGCCAGCGGCCTGTGATTCTGGCCCTCCTTAACAGAGATGCGGACTGGATTATAAAAAGACCTCACCGTCTCATTTCCAGAGGGGTCTATCGGGACCTTCAAAGCCCTCATTTCCGGCACAGGATGCCAGGGGGCTACCTCGACGACTTTGTGAAGTGCGTGGAGCCCACCCATCTTTGCTCGCAGACGCTGCTCCGCCTCCAGGAGTTCTGGCGGAAGCTCTGCTCGTTTGTTTTTACGGCTGTCTTGAAGAAGCGCTATCTGGGTCCCAGTCTCTTTTGTGAAATCGGACAGCGTTAGGGTTACGTCATCGAAAGGAGCCTGAGGTGCGTCTATATCAAGCTGGCTGTTGATGATGAAGGAGGCCTTGTCCCAACTGCCCACGCCCTGCTTGAAGCTGATGGACTTCTTCCATGCGGAGCTGTTGAAGATGGCGCATTCAAGAGCCGCCTTGGCCGCATATCTCGTTCTCATCTGCGGCCTCATGTATGCCCTCTTGAGCAGTGTGTCTACGGCCACCCGCAACACCTCAATGGAGGTCGAGTAGAAGGGGAGCGACATGTACTCCAGAATGTTCTCCTCGTATTTGAGGGGGACTATTGGGCTGTAATCAATGCCGTTGCAGAGCTCCCAGATAAGCTTCCCCTCTCGGCCGAACTGGTCAATCAGAAACGCCATTTTCATCGAAGCTATGTCGCCCATGACATCCATGCCAAAGCGATGCAGCCTGACCTTGGCGTCCAGTGAGATGGGCAAAAGGCCGATAGAAAAAGGCGCGAGAAAAGCACCAGTAGATTCAGCATCAGAAGATACTTTGGATATCTGGCCTGACTGGCCGGCCCTTGCAGCGATGAAGGCCACGAATTTTGAGTCAGCCACACCAACTCGCAGATTCATGTCCGCTGGAACAGCCTCCATCAGGGCGCGAAGCAGGCTATCTTCGCCACCGTACATAGCCTCCAGCCCATCGAGGTCTACGTAGGCCACCCCAAGGTCTGACTTCTCTACACGATCGCTGATATTTTGAAGCGACCCCAGAATCGGGTCGAAGGCCTTCTGGTAGTGAGGCTCGTCTGCGTCCAGTATGGTAGTGTTTGTATGACGGGATAAGGCGTCTTCCAGCGTCATGCCTGCCGTCACGCCTGAAGCCTTCGCGGAGCTATCAACGACAAGAGGTCTGCCACCCCTTCTATCAACGATCACAACAGGCCTGTCTTTCAAGTCGGCGTTTCGACTCATTTCGACTCTGACTCTGAAGTGCGAGATTAGAACGCAAGCCTTCATTCACCCACCCGAACTTTCTGCTGTTTAAGATTCCTTGAATCTCCATCGTACAGAACGAATGTTCTAGTTGTCAATGGCTGTACTACGGCACTCCTGCTGTGTATGTTCTAGGAAATGTATAAAAATGAGCTGAGTCATTCTTATACGCAATAAGGACCCGTGGGCCTACAACAGAAGAGGCAAGAGGGAGTTTAAAGGGGGCTAGATAGACAGAATCGCCATAGGGTAGAAGGTCCGAGAGAGAAGTAAGCCAGGTCAAATTGGGATCGCCTCACCAGGATAAGTTGCCAGATTTTGGCAGGCCCGGTGAGGCTGATAGGTTCTTGATTTCTAGCGTAGGTGCTCCAGCATCGAGAGAGGAGTCGTGGCCAGCACGCCGCCGTCCACCGGGAGGGTAACGCCGGTTATCCAGCGGGCCTCCTCGCTGGCCAGGAAGAGCGCCGTCCATGCGATGTCCCAGGCGGTGCCCTCCAGTCCGAGCGGGTTGCTTTTGCGCCTGAGCTCGCGCGCCTCTTCAGAGAGCCTGTGCGCCACCATGGGCGTGTAGAGCGGACCCGGCGCGATGCAATTAACACGCACGTTTTGCCTGCCGTGGTGCACAGCCATCTGGGTGGTTAGCGCAATCACGCCGCCCTTCGATACCGCATACGAAATACTCGCTCCGCTGCTGCCCGCCCTTATGCCGGCAATAGACGACATGTTAATGACAGAACCCGAACCGGCGTCGATCATCTTGGGCACAGCGTATTTGCTCAGCATAATCATGCTCTTGAGATTGGTGTCGATCACTCGAGTGAAATCCTCTTCCGTGACCTCCAGCACTGTGCCGGGAGCGCCAATGCCCACGTTGTTGAACAGGATGTTCAGGCTTCCGTAGCGCTCGACGGCCTGCTGGGCAATTCCTTCGCACTCGGCCTCGATCGTGACGTTGGCCTCCATTACTGAGGCCTCGCCACCCTCATCCAGTATAGAGGCCAGGGTCTCCTCGGCGCGCGCTATCACGTTGTCGACCAGCAGCACCTTGGCTCCTTCACGCGCGAATAAGGTGGCGGTGGCCTTGCCGGTGCCAACCCCCGGACCTCTGGAGCCTGCTCCGGTCACGATAGCGACTTTGCCCTGCAAGCGTTTGCCTTGAGAAACCATATATTCTCCCTCGAATTGAAATCTTTACGATAAGGTTTTTTTCTAGTCTGATAGGCCTGAGCCAATAACGTTCAGACCGTATCACTGGCGTTCATCGTATGTCAATTTCCAGTGTCAACGCACGGACAGGTAGGGTAATTGACACGCCAAATGACCGAACCTACAATGCGGCGCATTACATATATCGGAATGTGAATTATTAATCATGGCAAAAATAGTAGTAGCGGTGGGAGTTCCTCATCCCCCTAGACTTGTTCGTGAGGCGGCAGATGCCTCCGAAAAATTAAAGCCTGAAATCCTCATGGAAAAGGTTCGAGGGCACGTGGAGAACGCGTCTCCTGATGTCATCATCGAGTTGGACTCCGACCACTTCGTTAACTTCTTCTACGACAATGTGCCTGCTTTTTGCGTAGGTCTGGCGGAGGAAACGGAGGGCCCTCAGGAGATCTGGTGTCCGATGCCATACTACGTGGTGAAGGGTCACGTTCCCATGGCCAGGAGCTTCTTGGCCTACGGGATTGATGCCTATTTCGATCTGGCTGCTGCTGAAGAATTGCGCCTGCACCACTCGATTATGGTGCCTCTGCACTACTTAAATCCGGGCATGGAATTACCTGTAATTCCCCTGTATGTGAACGGCTTTGCTGCTCCCACACCGACTGCGTAACGCTGCTTTGATTTGGGGCGCATGGTCAGGGATTTCGTAGACCAGTGGCCCGGTGATGAGAGGGTGGCATTGACCGGCGCGGTTGGGGACATTAAGCCAGTCTACCTGGATGTCGACGACGGCAGCGGCTACGCCGTTTGGGACCTAACCTAAAATGACCGCTAGCCGCGAGGATTGATCGTGAGCAATTACCTTCTGAACAAGATTCTATACATGACGGATAACGACGCTGACTTTCGAAAGCGCATGAAAGAAGAACCAGCTGAGACGGTACAGAGCTTTAATCTTTCAGGGGAAGAGATGGAGGCCATGCTGACAGGCGACGTGGGCGCTCTGTGCCAGATGGAAGTTCATACCTTCTTCCTAAACCACATGGCGCGGTACGAGCTATTCGGCGTCAACAGGGATGACTACCCGGAGCGCATTCGCTCTCGCATGGAGTATGGCCAGCGTTTCGAGCAGGGGAATATGCCCGTTCAGTACGTGCCGAAAGAGTGATAAAGGACTGATCCAGGTATTTCTGTATGGGGAAAAGCAGTAAGAGCTTATTGGTCGACTAGCTTACCCTGCGGCATAGATCAAAGTTCGACGGAATTTGGCAGGTCATCAAGCGCGTAATAGTCGTGCTTAACCGCGTCATCATAGATCCTCACGATTCGCAGTCCGGACGGATCGTCGCCCAGCGGGTAGCCTACGGGGCCAGTGGCAACCATCTGCAAAGGACCATCCGAGGCGATGTTGTTCTTGTGAAGATGCCCGGCGAAGACAGCTGAAACTCCATGCATCTTGAGAATTTCCAGTACTGCCTTTCGGCGTATTTCAGGAATAACGAAATACCCTTCTGGCTCATCAGGACTGTTTAGGAACAGGGGATGGTGCATAAACAACACAATGTTTTTGCATCCGCCGTCCCTGGCCTCCTGCAGGTCCCCGCTTAAGAACCCAACCAGCTTGTCCCATTCGAACGGAACGTTAATAGGGTCGTAGCAGACACAGCTATTGATTACAACGAAGTGGTGTCCGTCGTGGTCAAAAGAGTAGTTGTCGTCGCCAAATCGTTCCCGGTAGAGAGCTATCGACTGCGCCGTAGGTATGTTTCCGGCGTCGTGGTTGCCTGCGACCCAGTGCAGAGGGATGTCCTCGTTCAGGAGATTCACGATTCTGATGACCTCCGCCAATTGCGCTTCATCGGTGGAGTCATTGGTCATGTCTCCGCAGACCACCACGAAGGCAGGCTTCAGCTTGTTGGCAGCCTCAATGGCCTTTGTGAAGAGCCTGGTCTCGTCCTCAAAGCCCGTTAACTTCTTGGGAGCCTTTCTGGCGTTGATGCCGCGCTGTCTCCTGGCTTCAATCTCCTCGTCCGGAAGGTTGCTGAAGAAGGAGAACATGCCTAGTTGCGGGTCTGCCATCTGTATGAAAAACAGAGGCTTGTTTGTTGAGTCGTTCAATTCCATCGCCTTTCACTTGCCTTCTGGGCTATAACGTAATATATCTCAACGAAGAGTTAACTACGAGCAGCTAACAGTGAGTTTTGGATTCAGTTTGCCTGGGATCCTTACGTTCTCGTATGGAGTACGATCAGCGTTTCGAGTCGACCAATATGCCTGTTCAGTAGGTCCCGAAGGAGTGGTCCAGCCTTTCCACAGCTAAGGACTGGGCAAGGGACTGGGTTTCGGCAATGGGGAATGCCGCTGGCCCTGTCACTGTGCACTGTAGTGACCCCGCTGCCACTGCGAAGCGCGCCCTCTCTTCCAGGTCCCATCCATGCAGCAGGCCGTACTGAAATCCCGCAGAGAAGGTCGCTCCCGCCGCGCATCGGTCTACGACATCGACGGAGGGTGCATGGACCAGCAGGCGTTCGTCCCGAGTGGCTACAAGGCAACCGTCCTTGGCCATGGTGACCAGCGCTGTGTCCACTCCGGAAGGCAGTAGCTTGTTCTTGACCCCATCGGCGTTGTTGGCAGTCTGGTCGTGGTTGGTCACCGCCTGGCAAATGCTCACCAGTGGAGCGAGGCGCTCCAACAGGGCCTTATCGTGGTGGCCATGCTCGAGGTTCAGGAACACCGGAACGCCTAACTGCTGGGCCATTTTCATAGGCCGGAGGATGTGGTCGCCGTCGTACCAGTCGGCGTAAAGCAATTTCGACCCGTCAATCAGCGACAGGTCAGCGGAGTCCAGCGTGTCCAGCACATCGGAGTCGCGTCGCCAGAAGTAGGTCCTGGCGCCACTGCCGTCCGACACGTTGATCTCAAATGGAGTTGTCACATCGGGAGAGAGCCGGAACTCGCCCGCCACACCGGCGTCGATGAGTTGCTGGGCGGTTGTGTGTCCTCTCGGATCGTCGCCGAGGCAGGTGCCAATTAGGCCGGAGTTAACTCCCCACTGACGTAGCAGCACAGCAATTATGGCCGCGTCGTCGGATATGAACTCCTTACCCTGCTTCCAGACGGCACTGGAATTGCAGGCAGTTAGTCAACGACGATGACCATTGCTGGCGTAATCATGCCGAAACAGACGACGTCTACCCGCTCTAGCCCCACAGCCTCTCACTGGTGAGACGGGCTCCTTCTGCCTGAGACCGGAACTTGGCCCACATCACCGTTGGGTGGACCTTAGCCAAGCCAGCCGAGGTCCCATAGCCGCAGTCGGTGCCGGCGATGACGTTTTCCTTGCCTACAAGATTGGCGTATCGAGTTATGCGTTCGGCGACCACTTCGGGATGTTCGACGAAATTAGTCGTGCTCTCGATAACTCCGGGAATGAGCGTCTTGCCATCCGGTAGCTTTACGTTCTTCCACACTTGCCACTCGTGGGGGTGACGAGGGTTAGAGGCCTCAACTGAATACGCGCCGGCGTTGACTTGCAGAATCAGGTCTACGATGTCCTGCAGGGGAACGTCGCTGGTGTGTGGCCCTTCGTAATTGTCCCAGCATAAGTGGAACCGTACCTGCTCTTCCGGTATGTTGGCGAGAGCATGGTTTTGGGCCTCGATTCGCATAGCCAATGCTGATCTGAACTCCTCGAGAGATTTGTCCCAGAATTGCGCGTGCCTGCCCATGGCGGCGTCTGGCGCGTCGATCTGCAAGACGAATCCCGCGTCGGCGATGGCCTCGTATTCGACCTTCATGGCGTCTGCCAGGGCGTAGAGGTATGCGCTCTCGGAAGGGTAGTGCTCGTTTGCGATTATTTCGGCAATAATGCCCAGAGAGGCGGCGGGAATAAAGGCATCTTCCGAGCTATTGGCGCTTAGGGCAGCCCGAAAGTTCTCTATGTCTGTCTTTACAGCACCCCGGTTCTTCCACGTAAGTTCCCCTGTGCACATGGGCCGGGCGACGGTCATGAGCTTGCTGGGAATGGTGGTGGCATTCCACTCTGGGTAGGCCGCCCTGTCCGCGAAGACACGAGCGGTGGGGTTCACGCCATCGAATCCGTTGAGCCGGTCCTTCACGTAGGTGGCGAAGCTGGGCTTGCCTTGCTCACCGTCGCTGATGATATCGATGCCTGCCTCCACCTGCAGCTGAACGATATTGGCAACAGCAGAACGAACTAACTCGTCGAAATCCTTCTGGTTGTACTCGCGGCCATCTTCTTTTGCCTCAATCATGGACACCAGTTCAGGAGGACGCGGAAGGCTACCGGTGTGGGTGGTCAGAATGCGTTCAGTGCTTCTTTTCATGGCGCAGGTCTT
>CAUZQF010000072.1:0-10144 GCA_963581905.1 Dehalococcoidia bacterium | reverse complement strand
TTAGGACCGAGTCCAGCATCTCATCCGTCCATCCCGTCTGGTCCGACTCGGCGAAACCTGCGCGTTCAAACATGCGGGCGTAGAAAGGCGTAGTCGGGAAATAGCCAAGCTGCTCTCTTACGCCGTTACGAGCAGCCTCCAAATCTTCTGTTACACAGACGGGGGCGTGCACGATAAGAGGCGGTGTTGGCCTGCCGGCTCTCTCTGCGCCAGCCTTTAGGGCAGGCAGTGCCACATCCCGGACGTAGGACAGCGGACAGACCCAACTGATGGCCCCGTCCGCTAATTCGCCGCAAGCCTCAAAGGACGCCGTGCGCAATGCCGATGCCATAACGGGGACGTTGGTAGGGGCAGACATGGCGAAGTGTGCTGAGTAGTGCCTGCCGTCGAAATCGATCTTACCCTCATGAGAAAGCCCTGTGAGAATCTGAATGTACTCTTTCAGGTGACCCAGAGGCTCTGTAAAGTCCACACCAAAGGTCTGCGTCATACTGCCTTTATGGCTTGGACCTATGCCCAATCTAATGCGGCCTGGAGCGATTCCTGCAATGGTCTGGGCCTGACGCGCGGCGACAATAGGATGTCTGGTCCACGAGCGCATAATGGAAGTGCCCAGCAGTATTGATTCTGTTTGAGCCGCTGCGGCCGCAAAGACAGTAAGCGCATCGCCGACATCTCCACCGGAGGTCATCCAAGCCGCATTCACGCCCATCTCCTCGGCTCTGCGAATCGAGGAGAGTACCGACTGCGGATCAGGTGCTGGAATAGCTACGCCAATAATTTTATCTGCCAAAACAATGCTCCTAAGTTGGGCGGTCTTGAAAACAGCGATCTTTGATTGCAAGGGGAATGCACGGGCAGTATATCACGACCCTTTGAAGCAAAATTGAATGTTATCCGTCGCAGTGCCAAGCCAAGCAGACTTGGCATAAACGCGGGTAGATGTTAAGATTTATCATAACCACCTCAAGGGGATGAATATGGATGGCCTGATAGTACACGAGACCCCTGAGCAGAACTTCCCAACCATGATTGTAGCTTTCGCTGGCTGGCCTGATGCTGCTGAGGCGGCGACACGCGCCGTTCGCTACCTGGTACGCAAATTACCAGCAAAGAAGTTCGCCGAGATCGATCCCGAGGAGTTCTACGACTTCACGGACGTTCGGCCCCAGACTCGGACCAACCGGCAAGGCGAACGCATCATCCGTTGGCCGCGAAACGACCTCTATTATTACGCACCGGAAGAAGAGAGTCGCCGGTTCATCCTGTTTGTTGGAACAGAACCCAACCTCAAATGGCGGGCCTATTCGGATATATTGACGGGCATTGCCCAGCAGTATGGCGTGAAGCTGATCGTCTCTTTAGGGGCGCTATTGGACGCCGTTCCCCACACCCGCGAACCACGCATTACCGGCCGCGCCAGTTCCCCGGAGCTTACGCAGAAGGCTGAATGGCTTGGCATTAGAAACTCTGGATACCAGGGTCCAACAGGCATTCATACGGCCTTCATGGACGCCTGTTCAAAGCTCGACATTCCCTACGCCAGCATATGGGGACACTGCCCGCACTATGTGAACACGACGCCGGACCCTCGCGTCAGCAGCGCCCTCCTAACCAGGCTACGCAGTCTCATCGATGTCGAAGTCGATCTGGAAGAGTTGCGCTTAGCTGGCGATGCCTACCTGGAAGAGGTGAACAAGGTCATCGCGAAGCAGCCGGACGTGTCGTCCTACGTGACACGCCTCGAGCAGAGGCACGACGCTGCGCACTCCAGTCCGCCTTCAGACGAAATTCCAGACCCCGATGCGATGGTCGAAGAATTAGAAGAGTTCCTCAAGAGCCAACGGCAGGGCCCCGAAGAGGAATGACCAGCTACTGACACTCACGGCCCCATCAAACTATTTGCAGCATACGTTTCCTGGAGATAACTATGTCGGAGTCCCCGCGCGACCAAACGGTCACGCTAAACGGCCTGAGCTTTCACTACCGCAACTGGGGTGGAACGGGACAACCTGTCGTCCTGCTTCACGGCCTGGCCTCCACATCACACATTTGGGACATGGTTGCGCCAATCCTGGTGAACAACAATCGGGTCGTAGCCCTGGACCAACGAGGTCACGGCGAAAGTGACACGCCCGGCGACGGCTATGATTTCCCTACGGTTGTCAGCGACCTGCATGCGTTCATCGGATTCCTGGACTTTCAGCAGCCGCTAGTCTTTGGCCATTCCTGGGGCGGCGACGTTGCCCTGGAATATGCTGTGGCTCATCAAGACGAGGTGAAGGGTCTGGGTTTTGTGGACGGCGGGACGATCAACATTGCAGGCCGCCCTGGTAACACGCTGGAACAGGCCAAGATAGACATGGCGCCCCCGGTGTGGGAAAGCATGACCTTCGAGAAGTTGGAGGAGCGCGCAAAAACCTGGCGACCCCCGGAAATGTTAACTCCTCAGCACATCGAGATATTGCGCTCGAACTTCAGGCAGCAAGATGACGGCACCATTACGTCCAGACTCAGCCGGGCTAATCACATTCATATTATAGAGGCGCTATGGGATCACAGTCCCCCCGAATTGTACAAGCAGGTGAGCTGTCCAGTGCTAATAATGCCAGCGCGGCAAAAGGACAACGATTCCGTAGCCGACAGGCGCAATCGCAGGGAAGACTCTATAGCAAAGGCGTCGAAACTTATCCCGAACAGCAAGACCGTTTGGATGGAAGATAGCGTTCACGACGTGCCTATCCAGAGGCCTGAACTGGTAGCCGGCGTAATCGCGGAGCACATCGAGAACGGCTTCTTCGGCTAGATCAGCTTACGAGTTTCGCCTACTCCAACCAGCGTGTGGCCATTAGTTACTACTGAGTCCAATAGCTTCTGCACGCCATCATTAATGGCAGGGGCCACTTTTTCTGACGATCGATCTACAGCAGCAGGCTCCTCGCTTGTGACTGGCGACTCTACGCCGGTGGCCACAAGCGTTATTCTTACGCGCTTCTTCATTTTCTTGTCCTGCACTACGCCAAAAATGACGTTCGCATCAGGCTTGGCGGTTCTGCGGATGACATCTGCCACTTCATGTACCTGCGCCAAGGTTAGGTCATTGCCACCCGTAACGTTGAATAGAACTCCTGACGCGCCCTTCACAGGAGCGTCAAAGAGAGGGTTGCATATGGCCATCTCTGCTGCCTCAGCGGATGCCCACTTGCCTTTGCCCTCGCCGACCGCCATGAATGCGGGGCCGCCATTGCTCATGATTGCTTTAACGTCAGCGAAATCGACATTGATCATGCCCGGTACAGTAATGATGTCGGTAATGCCTTGCACGCCCTGGCGCAATACCTCGTCCGCTGCCGTGAGCGCACTTTCAAGGGACGAGTTACGTGTGAGTGAAGGCAATAGCCTGTCGTTTTCGATGGTAATTAACGTGTCGACCTTCTGCTGCAAGTTATAGAGGCCCTGTTCTGCTATGGCCCTTCGCCTTGGACCCTCGAAGGAAAAGGGCAGGGTGACGACTCCCACAGTGAGGGCGCCCTGCTTGCGTGCGATGTCGGCAACCGTGGCAGAAGCCCCAGTCCCCGTTCCGCCGCCCATGCCAGCCGCGATGAAGACCATGTCAGAGCCCTTGAGCATGATCCCAATCTGTTCGATGCTTTCCCGTATGGCCTTTCTACCAATATCAGGATGGCCGCCTGAGCCGAGGCCTTTGGTCGCATTGGGCCCTATGGCAAATGAGCGTATTTCCTTCAGTTTCTTCAGGGCTTGAACGTCAGTATTAAGAGCAATGACCTCAGCATTGGTCAGCCCGCCCTTCAGCATACGAAGAAGTGCATTTCCACCGGCACCGCCTACGCCAACGATTTTAACGTTAATTGAACTGGTTGGGATTTTTTTCAATGCAGCGGCCCCTTAACTGATTTTGGGAAAGAGATTACAGACGAATTCTGAAGTGTTCGATTAAAATTAAGTGTGAATCGTGTTCGGAATCATGCGAAAAAGTTCGCACACATCAGACCGAAGATTGCCCGGACCTTCCAGTCGAACCACAATGCTAATTTAGGCGGCGAGGGCCTGTTGAATTTCTGGTTGCGGAAGCGTGAGGAAGAAGTAGGGCACGTTCCAGGTGCCATGCTTGCCCATGTCTATGACGGCCTTGCGCTGTAGCGCCTGCTTGACGATGCCGCGGGTGCCGAATCCAGGCCCGCCCATGATCTTGCCGACATAAACTACCACCTGACCTGGAGTCAATTCACAGCAGGTCGCAACAGTATTGTTTACCGGCTTAGGCATTCCTGGCATGGCCATCTGTGCAGTGATGTTATTCTTTAGAACCTGGGTCATGACTTCAACCTCGCGTTTCAAGTCTGCCGTTTAGAACATATTAGAACAGAACGACTGTTCGAGTCAAGCCCATTCATACTTTTCCAATAATTTGCATTAGGTTTTTTTGCATAACCGTACTTTTGTTTGCTCCGCGATAAGTGCTAGAATCACGACGGCACCGAATCTACGTGCCCCGTGCATGATAGGAGGAATGATGAGACTAGAAGGCAAAGTAGCTTTGATCAGTGGCGGAGCCCGTGGTCAGGGCGCTGCTGAGGCCATCCTTTTTGCAAAAGAGGGCGCGGCAGTAGTCATAGGCGATCTGCTAGAGGCTGAAGGCCGACAGGTCGAATCGCAAATTAATGAGTCAGGTGGCAGGGCCCTTTTCGTCAAGCTAAACGTAACTAGCTCGGACGACTGGAAGAACGCTATAGCCAAAGCCATAGAAACTTTTGGCAAGCTAAATATTTTGATCAACAACGCTGGCATATACAGCAACACACCTATAGAGGAAACCAGCGAGGATGAATGGGACCGCATTATGAAGGTCAACACGAAGGGCGTTTTCCTCGGAACAAAGCTTTCCATTCAGGCCATGCGGGATGCTGGCGGCGGGTCCATCATTAACCTGTCATCGACGGCGGGCCTGGTGGGCAGTCGCAGGGGAAGCGCATATCCAACCTCCAAAGGCGGTGTTCGCCTCTTCACCAAGAACTCTGCCATTCAGCTAGCCCCGGACGGCATAAGAGTGAACTCTGTTCATCCCGGACCTATCGACACCGAGATGATTGCTGGAAACATCGGCACGCCCGAGGGACTGGCGAATTCAGTCTCTCGCATCCCCCTGGGCAAGGTGGGCACTGTTGACGATGTGGCCTACGGCGTTCTCTTTCTCGCTTCCGACGAGTCGTCCTTTATGACGGGCTCAGAGCTCGTTATTGACGGCGGTATTACAGCTCAGTGAGGTCCAAACTTGTCCGGTTTTAATTCGAATGTAACCCTTAATGTAAACAGCACTTCCCATGATATTGAGATAGACCATAGATGGACGCTGCTTCACGTTCTGCGTGATGAGCTGGGCCTGACCGGTGCCAAGCGTGGTTGCGACCGTGGCGAGTGCGGCGCATGCACCGTGCTGGTGGACGGCAAACCAGTCTGCTCCTGCCAAATGCTGGCGATGCAGGTCGGCAGCAGGGAGGTCACCACGGTTGAGTCGTTAGGCGACGCCTCTCACCTCAATCCTATCCAACAGGCATTTCTGGATAAGGACGGAGGGCAGTGCGGCTTCTGTACGCCGGGATTCCTTCTGAGCGCCAAAGCACTGCTGAATTCCAACCCCGATCCCAGCGAGACTGAAATTCGCAGCGGCCTGTCTGGCAACCTCTGCCGGTGCAACGCATACGGACGCATTATCGATTCCGTAAAAGAAGCAGCGCGTCTGCAAGCGGAGGCTTAGTCCAATGACATACAGTATCGTTGGCAAGTCCGTTCGCAGGTATGACCTACCGGAAAAGCTGAGTGGCTCGTCCAAGTTCACCAGCGATATTCAGGTGCCTGATATGCTGCACGGCAAGATACTACGCAGCCCTCACTCCCATGCACGCATCCTCTCTATCGACACCTCAGCGGCTGAGGTACTGCCCGATGTCCACGCTGTCCTGACGCCGTTCAACTCTCCTTCTGGACGTGTCGCACCTGACCTTCCCATTTTGGGCACCACGGTCCGGTATATAGGCGACGAGGTGGCGGCTGTTGCTGCAGATAGTGAACACGCTGCAGAAGAGGCTCTCGCTGCACTCAAGGTCGAATACGAAGTTTTACCCTTTGTGACAGACCCCCGAGAGGCGATCAAGTCGTATGCTCCGGCCATTCACCCAGAGGGAAACTTGATTGGTGGAGAGCCAATGGTCCTGAGCCGAGGCAGCATAGAGGAAGGCTTCGCCGAGGCGGACATCATCGTTGAAGAGTCTTTTACAACACCTGCCCACGCCAGCGCAGCCCTCGAACCCAGGGCGGCCATCGCATCTTGGGAGGGCGATAAGCTTACGGTCTGGAAGACCAGTCGAGGTGTTCACCCGGATAAGATGAGCCTGGCATCAGCGCTGCAAGTAGAGCCCGATAACGTCCGAGTCATCGGAGCTACCATGGGAGCAGGCTACGGAAACAAGGACGAGACCAGGCTGGCTGCCATTGTGGCGGCGCTGGCCCAAAACGCTGGGCGTCCCGTCAAGATAGAGCTCACAAGGGAAGAGGAGTTCGTGGCTGGTCGCAAACGCCACTCCACGGAGACGACCATACGCGTAGGTGTCAAGAACGACGGAACAGTCACGGCCATCCATGCCACGACGCTCATGGATACCGGCGCATACCTTTCGTCGGGTCCCAGGGTTATCCGGCGAGCAGGGCAGGGCGCGATCTACCTTTATCGATGCGCCAACGTGCAGTACGACGGCTACCTGACTTATACCAACCAGCCATCGGCGGGGTCGTACCGGGCCTTGGGTGCGCCTCAGGGGCAATTCGCGCTGGAGTCCACAATGGAGAAGGTGGCAGATGCTCTCGGCATGGATTCCCTGGAGTTCCGTAAGATGAATCACGTGGGTTTAGAGGGCCAGCCGGGCGAGCGCATCACGCCGGCAGACGATATCATCGATACCCAGCCAATCGAAGGTGGCATCCCCTTTTCATCTAATGGCCTACGGCAGTGTCTGGATCTGGGCTCGGAAGCAATCGGTTGGGCTACCCGGCACGAGCGAAACGCCGACCAGACGGGTACTATGCGTCGCGGTGTTGGCATGGGTATGTTCATCTATAGAGGAGGCCCGGGGACGGCCACCAACGCGTGGATGACGCTGAACGAGGACGGCACGTTGCAGGTCACGGCGGGCACCATGGATGTGGGAGAGGGTAACTCCACAGCAATTCCGCAGATGGTCGCGCAGGAACTCGGCGTGGCGTACGAAAAAATCCGCGTCCTATTCGGCGATTCAGGGGTAACTCCGGACGCACCTATTACCTCTGGTTCTACAGCAACCTTCTCTACGGGACAGGCCGCGCTGAACGCCACTAGAGAGCTCAAGTCCAAAATCCTGGCAGCGGCATCTGACCAGCTTGGCGTGTCCGCTGACGATCTTCAGATAGTAGACGGCGTCATAGGCCCCAAGACCGGAGGAGCCTCGATGACGTTGGCTGAGGTAGCCGCCAAGACTGGGCAAATACGAACGGAAGCATCTCTCACGCCCGGCAGCACCGACTACATAGTTAACTCCTTTGGAGCGCACTTCGCAGAAGTTGAAGTGGATACGGTTACTGGAAACGTGAACGTCATCCATTACGTCGCGGCCCACGACTCTGGGAACATTATCAATCCGCAGTTGGCCATAAACCAGGTCGAAGGCGGGGTCTCGCAGATGTTGGGCTTTGCTCTGATCGAGCAGATGATCACCGATCCCGGCAGCGGCGCCACGCTGAATGGCAGCTTCCTGGAACATAAGGGGGCGACTATTCAGGAGTTCCCCAATATCGATGTCATCTTTGCAGACGTATACGACCCCGTGGGGCCCTTCGGTATGAAGGCCCTGGGTGAGCCGCCCAACATTGGCGTGGCCCCAGCGATCATTAATGCTATATACGACGCTATCGGTGTACGCATACACGACCTACCCGCAACCCCAGACAAGATTCTTGACGCTCTGGATCGCAAAGAGAGGGGTGAATAATAGTGAAGCCACTTCAGTTTATAAATCCCTCCAGCATTCAGGAGGCCTCTCAGCTAGTGCAGCCTGAGGATGCGTCAGCGTTTCTGATATCTGGCGGCACTGACCTGTTGGATGAGATCAAAGAGGGTGTGGAGAGACCCGACAAGCTAATCAATCTCATCGAACTGGAAGCAATGCAGGGTATAAGTTTCACCTCTTCTGGCTTTGAGATTGGCGCTGGTACGACCCTCTCTGACATTGCGTCTCATCCGGACATTGTCAGAGACTATACGGCGCTGTTACAGGCCGCCGAGTCCGTGGCGACGCCGCAAATACGTAACGTAGGCACCCTGGGCGGAAACCTCTGCCAACGGCCACGATGCTGGTACTACCGCAGCATCAACTTCGACTGCCGCAAGAAAGGCGGAAGCACCTGCTATGCGCAGGTAGGCGAGAACAAGTTCCATGCGATTCTTGGCGGCTCTGACTGCGTAATCGTCCATCCCTCTGACATGGCGGTGGCGCTAATATCGCTGAACGCCTCGATAACACTGACGTCTGCTAGCGATTCACGAAACCTGGCCGTGGAAGATTTCTTCACTGGCCCAGACGTCGATATCACCGCCGAAAATGTACTGGTTCCCGGTGAAATAGTTACCTCGGTGACCATTCCCGCGACGACTGGCAACACCAAAAGCATTTTCCTGAAGGCCAAGGAACGACAGGGCATGGACTTCGCCTCGTCTAGCGTCGCGATAGCCATGGAAGTTTCAGGCGGCACCATTACCTCGGTGCGAGTGACCCTTGGAGGCGTAGCGCCGATTCCCTGGCGAGCAGTTGCTGCCGAGTCGGTCCTAATCGGCAAGAGCTTGACTGGCGTTGACCTCAAGGAAGTTGGCGAGGCAGCCGTTCATCGTGCGAAGGCTCTTGAGCATAATGGCTACAAGGTCCGTTTGACCGCAGGGCTAACTCGTCGCGCAGTCGATACACTGCTTTCAGAATGGCGCTAACCGACGGCCATGTTAACCTTCGAGGTCAAATCCGATGAGCAAACAGCCGCCCAATATGCTGGCCAACGCAGATGCCTGGTCCGGCAGTATCAAGGCAGGCAAGCTAGGCCTGGTGCTAGATTTCGATGGCACCATGGCAGAACTGGTGCTCGTGCCGGACGCAGCCCAGATGCACCCCGATATACCCGTTCCGTTGCGGAACCTAACCTCCAAGCTGGACACCGTTGCCATACTATCTGGACGACCCGCCCGGGACATCCAGAGCCGAGTCGGTATGGACGACATCCTTTACGTGGGACAGCACGGCATAGAGTTCTTATATAAGGAAGCCCTCACTCTTTTGCCTCAGGATAGGGAGCTTGCGATAAGCCCAGAGGCCATGGTGGAGCGACTCAAACCGCTGGGCGATGACCAGGGCATCGTGTGGGAGACAAAAGAATTTAGTCTGGCCATCCACTACCGCATGGCGTCCGACAAGGGACAGGCCCGACTCCTCTTGAACCAGGCTGTCGCAACCGTACCGGAAATACAGAGCATGGAGATACTGTCCGGGAACATGGTCTTGGAGATTCGTGGCAGCAACTCTGTGAACAAGGGTTCCGCCATCGATAAGATTGTCAGAGAGCACGATCTTGAGACGCTGATATTCTTGGGGGACGATACGACGGACGTAGACGCTCTGAAGGCCTTACGTAACCTTAACAACACAAAGGCATTAGTGGGAATTGGGGTGGCGGTAATTCAGGACGGCATTCCATTTACTGTTCTGGAGAATTCGGACTACACCTTGGAAGGCGTCCCAGAGGTTGCCAAGTTTCTAAAGTTGCTTGATCGAATCACGGATTAGTTCAGGTTCAGCAGGTCCACAATCTGAAGCCTGAGCCAATACGTCACGTCCTCTGTCTCCACCACTTCGATCATGTCGGTCGAGCGCTTGTTTCGCTCGTCGGGTGACATTGCTATGGCGCTGTTTATGGCCTGCATCGTTTCTTCGATGTCAGTGGGAGAGACAGATAGGGCACTATCTCCCAACTGGTCATGCGCGCCGACAGACTCGGACAGAACCATCATTCCCTCTTTTGTGTTGACGACAGGCCCTTCTTTGGCCACCAGGTT
>CAUZQF010000071.1:0-10172 GCA_963581905.1 Dehalococcoidia bacterium | reverse complement strand
CAATTGTAAGCGAGGCGATAGCGACCGCCGTGCGACTCAGCGAGGACGAGACGCCTCTTGCCGCCATGGATGCCATCATGCCCGTCGGCCTGCGGGACGCCGGAGCCAGTCCCTTCAGCAACAAGATCGTCGCCGGTGGCACTAGCAGTGCGAACCCCAGCAGTATTCCCAGCAGTCCACCGAAGCTGACCACGAGGCTGCGTGTGGGCATGACTAGAACACCCAGGCCGACCAGAAGCAGAGCAAATCCGCCAATAGCAGAGTAAGGTGCCAGAGAACGCCATCGGGCCTCGATGCTGGAGCGCGACATGGCTGCCCTGGGGGAAACCTGCGTCGCCTCAAGGGCCGGTCCGATGGCAGCTATGAGAGTAGCGACCACCCCCATCACGCCGCCCTTGATGAGCACTGATGCGGGTATAGCCAGGTCTCTGACGGACACCACGAAGAAGAGGTCGTTGATGGTGCGCGTGACCACTCCCACCAGCCCCTTGCCTAGCAGAATGCCCAGCACAATTCCGATGAGCGAGCTAACCAGCCCGATCAGCAGGGCTTCAGTCACGATCAGCGTGAAGATCTGTTGCCGTGTGACGCCAATTCCACGTAGGGTGCCAATCATGTTGCGCCGCATCACGACAGAGAAGGTGATGCTGTTGTAGATCAGGAATGTGCCCACCAGCAAAGCCAGCAGGCTGAGGGCAGTCAGGTTTACCTCGAAGGCTCGGGTTAGCTGGTCGACAGAGGCGGCTCGGGCGGCTGTTCTCTCTAGCTTTACGCCGGGTGGCAACAAGTCTTCGATCTTGCTTATGGCCAAAATTCCGGCTGGCCCGTCGGGAACAATTACGTCGATGCGGCTTATGCCATCCAGCGAACCAATTAGCACTTGAGCAGTGGCAATGTCAGCGATGATCATGCCCTCCAGAGCCTGACGGCTGACCTTGTCTGCTGGTCGAATGGTGCCCGCTAGAGTAACCCTATGCCTTATTCCAGCGACGGAGATTGCTAGCTCATCACCGAGAGCAATGCCAATGGAATCAGCGGTCTCTTCAGACATCAAGACGGCGTTCGGTGTCGTAATGAAGGCGCTAAGGCCGGCGTTCTGAGTGCCCAGGTAAGGACGAAAGGGCCGTTCCGCAAAGGGATCCAGACCGAGAATCTGCAAGCGCGTGCCTACGTGTTGTGAACTGGAGGGACCGTCGTCGGAGGCGACCGTTGCGTAGCCTTCTATAGCGGGGGCCATGTCCGGTATACCGGCCGTGGTCTTCAGCTCGCGGTAAAGCTCGTTCGCTATGCCATCCGGGCCTCCGATTATGCGGTGGGTTGACCGGCCAGCCACGGCATCGGTCGAAAGGCTGAATGCACGTTTGGCGCTCTGGTTAGCCAGGTCCATGGCCACCACCACCGCCACGCCCAAGGCGACTCCCAGAATGGACAGGCCTGTCTGCCAGGGATGTTTGGCCAGGTATCGAAAGCTGGAAAGCCAGAGCATCTCAGCTAACCTATCGCCGTTGGGGCCTGTTCCAAGAGCTTGCCGACCTGGATGGTGAACACCCGGTCAGCAATTCTCGCCGCCTCCAGCACATGGGTTGCCATAAGCACCGTCTTGCCTCGTTGACGGGCCAGGGTCTCCAATAGAGTGACAACCTGCTTGCCGGTGGCCGCGTCCAGGTTGCCCGTAGGCTCATCGGCAAGGATCAGGCCCGGGTCGTGTACGAGAGCTCTTCCCAGGGCCACCCTCTGTTGCTCTCCGCCAGACAACCTATCCGGAAAGCTGCCTGCCCGACTGTCCAGGCCAACCTCACTGAGCAGGGCCATTGCAGTATCCTTCGCCTCGGCCCCTGTGATGCCGTTAAGTTCCATAGGCAGCAGTAGGTTTTCGAGGACGGTCAAAGTCGGGACGAGGTTGAAGAATTGGAATACGTAACCGATGTTGCTCCGACGATACAGCGTCCGCTGTCTTTCAGAGAGCGCGGTGACGTTGATGGAATCGATGGTGATGTGCCCGCTGGTGGGCGTGTCGATGCCACTAATGAGGTTGAGCAGTGTGGACTTGCCGGAGCCGCTGGGCCCAAGCAGTGCGATAATCTCCCCTCGCTGGACTGTCGCATTGACACCTTCGAGAACGGCGCGGACCTGATCGCCTTCGCGATAGGTCTTCCCCAAATCCTGTAAGGAGATGAACGGTTCAGCTTGTTGTGCGGAGGTTGATGGCTCAGTCATATCGGTACTAACAAGCATACCGAATTTGTTGAACAGGGGATACCGTGATGGACTCTCTTGTGTAGACAAAGAGGACGTCGCGGCTATCTTCGGAGCAGCGCTGTTAGTCGTAAGTCCAGACGTACATCGGCAGCGTCGAAGCAGGCTTTCCGTCTATAACAATGTCTGCGGCATACTTCCCCTCGTTGACGAAAGTCGCGGACAGGCGATAAACGAAATGCCATATGGAGACATTCAGGTCCGGGTCCCTGGGTACAATGATCTCATTTTCCACTGAGCTAATCACTTCCCCAGAATCGAGGCTCTTGAAGCGCACCTCCAGGCCGTGGCCCGTTCCAAACTCCTTGCTTTCGCCTCGCAGCCTCCCGACCAGCAACAACTCTTCGCTGGCGGGATACTCCTCGGTGTCGTAGGTCAGCCATTCGTACGTTCTCCACAAGGTGACCGAGCCGTCCTCATGGTCGGTGAAGTCCTTAGCCCATACTGCCCAAAGTAAGTCCATTTGTTATTTCACCAGCTTTACGTATCGTCTGCGGCCAGCCCGAATGACGTCGTCGGGCTTGAGGCCAAGGCCATCCACTGCATCGTTGGACGTGACGACCTCTCCATTAAGTTGTACCGCGCCCTGCTCGATAAGCCTACGCGCCTCGGATGCACTGGTTGCCACGCCAGCATCCGCGAGGAAGTTGCTAAATCGTTTGCCCTGCAAATCGGACTGTGAAGGCATAGCGAATACAGGAATGTCGTCCGGCATCTGGCTGTGCTGCACGGTGCGCTCGAAGTGGTCTGCGGCGGCAATGGCAGCCTTCTCATCGTGGAACTGCGTTACCAGGTTGGAGGCCAACTGCTTCTTGAGGCCCATGGGATTTTCGGAGCCGCCATCCAACACCTGGCGTATTTCCTTCAGTTCGCTATCTGACACATCCGTGAGGTAGTCGAAATAATCCACTATCATCTGGTCGGGCAAGGACATGGTCTTGCCATATATATCGTTGGTGGGCTCGTCTATGCCAATGTAGTTGCCCAGGCTCTTGCTCATCTTCTGGACGCCGTCGGTGCCCGGCAACAGCGGCATCAGGAAGCACTGCTGAGGCTTTTGCCCGCGCATCTCCTGGAGGTCGCGTCCCACCAACAGGTTGAATTTCTGGTCGGTGCCGCCGAACTCCACGTCAGACTCAACTGCCACCGAATCGTAGGCCTGAAGCAGCGGGTAGAGCAGTTCCGTGATGGCGATAGGGTGATTGGCCTTGAAGCGTTTCGCGAAATCTTCCCGCGCCAGGAATTGGGCCACCGTGAATTTGCTGGTGAGACCGATTACGTCGGCCAGCGTAAACTTGCCAAACCATTCCGACTGCCAGCGAGTCTCCGTCCTGTCGCGGTCTACGATCTTAAAGAGCTGCTGCATGTAGGTTTCGGCGTTTTCGTGGACCTGCTCGATTGTCAGCATGGGGCGTGTCACGGACCTACCGCTGGGGTCGCCAATCTGCGCCGTCCAGTCTCCAACGATCAGGACAACCTTATGGCCAAGGTCTTGAAGCTGGCGTAGCTTTCGTAGTCCAACAGCGTGGCCCAGGTGAATATCGGGCGCGCTGGGGTCGAATCCCATCTTGAGACGTAGGGGGCGACCACTTTTCAGCAGTTTTACGAACTCCGACTCGACTATGATTTCCGTCACGCCTCGCTTCAGCAGACGGTCCATTGTTTTGGTGTCTGATACGTCCATTAATTAGGCCTTCAGTATTTTGGCTATAGTTTACCGCTAAAGAGAGGTTGCGGGCCAATAAATATAGGCAGCGTCGCGAACGGAATATGGGTGTTCTGGGTGTTTAAGGAAGGTAACTGCCAAGGGTATCGTTAGGCCGTGGTAATAGGCAGCGTGAAGTTGAACGTAGCGCCATTGCCCAGCTCCGAGTCGACCCATATCCTGCCGCCATGCCTGTCTACGATCTTGTTGCATAGCGCCAGGCCCATGCCGATGCCAGGGAAGTCTTCCCGGCCATGAGAGCGCTTGAACATTCCCATTATTCGCTGGTGGTTCTGCTGGCCGACGCCAATACCGTTGTCGATCACAGAAAACTTCCAGGCGTCGTCTTCAATGGTGCAGGACACATGGATGCGAGGTCGCTCGCTGCTGTGGAATTTGATGGCGTTGTCGATCAGGTTTTGGAACAGCTGCACCATGTGGCTCTGATTGCCGTTTATATGGGGCAGGTTGTCGCAGGTAACGAACGCATCGTGTTCCTGTATCTGACTCTGCAGGTTGGATATCGCCTGCTGCGCCACCGCGGAGCAATCAATCGACTCTAGCTCGTTTCCTTCGGAGCAGACACGAGTGTAGTCCAGCAGTCCGTTCAGGATGATCTGCATCTGACTGCTACCGTCCAGGACATAGCCTATGAACTCGTGTGCGGTCTCGTCCAGCTTGTCCTGGTAGCGTTCAGATAACAACTGCGCGAAGCCAGCAATCGCACCCAGAGGCTCTTGCAGGTCATGGGAGGCAATGTGAGCAAGCTCCTGTAACTCGGAATTGACCCGGGTTATCAGCTCCGCTTTTCGACTCAGCTCATCCTGTGCTCGTGTTCTGGGAGTGATGTCGCTGGAGTAGATGCGAATCTGCCCAACCTGTGGCAGGTAAAGAACACGCTGCTGGTAAGTCTTGTCGCCGACTTGAACATCGCGTGACAGGAATTCCCGTTCCCCAGGCCATAACTCGGAGATGACAAGAGTGAGGTCGGCAATAATCGGATGTTCCGCTCCAAGCTCTCGCAGGTCTGGGAACTGGGCCTCTGCTTCCTGATTGCAGTAGGTTATCTCGCCGTCCAGATTCGCCTCGATTATTGGATTCGGGTTGTGCATGGCGAACGAAGCCAACCGGCTCTGCTCCGCATACATCTGAGAATTTACTATGGCGGGCGCAATCTGGTCAGCAACCTGTGTAACCAGATTTACATCTCGCTGCGTGTAGGCGTTCAGCCGGACGGAGCGCACGCTGAAGAAACCAACGATCTCATTCTTGTGCATTAGCGGGGCCATGATTATGGAGCGAGTGCCGGAGATGGCGATAGCGGGATATCGCTTCTTTAGCTCTGCCTCGGTCCCTTGCGCCAGCACGCTGGAACGACTTCGCAGTGCCTCTTCAATAGGGCTCCCTTTGTAGGAGAAGGCGCTGTTTAGGCTGCGCCCTTCGACCTCTGAGCCGAATACATAGGTGTTGGTGAGCGTCTCGCCTTTGCGATTGAGAATGCTGATGGCTATGCGGTCCAGCTGTATTAGCTTTCGCACCGCTGCCGCGAAGCCTTCGTACACTTCGTTGATGTTCAGAGAGGAGGAAATTATGCGACCAATATCGGCGATCAGCGCGTTCTCTTGCGCTAGCCGCTTGGCCTCTTCAATGCTAGCTTCCAGGGCCTTTTGCGTCTGCACCTGCTTGGCGTATAGACGGGCATTGGCGACTGTTCCTGCTATCTGGGACGCCACTCGCCCCGCGATTTCCAGATCGTTGTCGCAGTAGCCGTTTTCCGACTTGGACCTGAAGTGGATGGAGCCAATCACCTCGTTCTTGGAGATGAGTGGGACCGCCACTAACCAGTTGAGGCCTCTGGCCAGACTTGGCGCCTGGCTGGGGAATCGTCGCTTTAGCTCTTCGCCGCCGAGAACCAGGCCTCTGCCTATTTTGGCCACCCAGCCTGTCGGGGAGTCCGACATGGGAATGCGCTTGCCGGGAGTCCAGTCGGGGATCGGCACGCCAGCGTAATACAGCGTGGCCATGGTTTCCGACTCCAAATCGACGCTGCTGATAACGAGTCTGTCAAAGGGGATTAGTCTGCGGACCTCCTCTGCGAAGCCTTGATAGACCTCTTGGATGTCCGGAGACGAGCTTATGATACGCCCTATCTCGGCGTATGTGGCGTTCTCTGCCGCCAGCCGTCGTCCTTGAAGGTCGAGGCTGCCATATGGACCCTGCGTCTCCTCCGATAACTCGGAAGCGTCCGCAGAGGTCATGTTGTCTGTTGTTGGAAGGGAATCTGCTTCTCTTTGCTGTTGCATATTTATCAGTAGGCTTCGAGAAAAGGCTAGAGAGCCTGTAGGATCTCCCTTGTATTTTGTACGTCAATGTTCATCTGGGTCAGGAGTGCCTTCACGCCGTCAAATTTCAGTTCGTCGCGCAGTCTTTGGATGAACTCCAAACGGACCGGCCTATTATACAGGTCACTGTCAAAGTCCAGTAAGAACGCCTCTATGGTGCGGCCCACGCCATCAAATGTGGGTCTGGTGCCTATGCTGGTTGCCGCCATATGGCGTTGGCCATCCACGTAAGCAAACGTTGCGTATATGCCGTTGGCAGGCACAGCCATGTCAGGGGACACCTGCAGATTGGCCGTCGGGAATCCCAGTTCGCGACCCCGCTTGTCACCATGAGCAACCTCGCCCACCAGCGAGAAGTGTCGCCCCAGCATGGTGGTGGCCATGTCTATGTCGCCGGACGTAATGGCCTGCCGGATCTGGGTGCTTCGTACGGCCTTCCCACCGTTCACCATCAGGTCGACTTCCTGAACGGCAAATCCCATCTGTGCGCCCAGGGCAGTCAGTTTTTCGATATTGCCTTCGCGATTGTGGCCCATGGCGAAGTCCGGACCAATGATTAGGCTCTTCATAAGAAGCTTCTCTTGCAGCAGTCGGGCAAAGTCCTCGGCCCGTAGATGTGCCATCTCCTGGTCAAAGGTTACAGGCACTACGAAGCTAACTCCGCAATCCTTGATGAGTTTGATGCGCTTTTCGAGACTGGTGATGTACTGAGGGCGAAAGTCGGCACGGAAGATGGAATCTGGATGGTTGCGGAAGGTCAGTACGCCTGGAACGTAGCCTTTGGAAGAGGCTTCAGCTGTAACGGCGCTTAGTAATTTCTGGTGGCCCCTGTGCACGCCGTCAAAGACGCCAACGGTGAGTACCGAGTCGTTCTCCGGCGCAACCTGAGCTAGCTCCTGCTCTATCTGCATGTATGGTCTATTCGCAGCTCTGGGCTTCGGTAATCTGTAAAGTAATATGCATTTTGATTAGTTGATAGAGTATAACAGACGTTCCATGGGACTTCCATAAAACACATAAGAGGTAGGCCCCTGGCATACATGACGAAGCCTTCGAGAGATTGTTGAGAATTTTTAAAGGCATCCTAAAAGGGAACGATCATCGAATTTGGAGGCTGGTCCCGGAGCGGGGAACCGGGAGACTTAGCCGGCAAAGAAAATAGCCAAACCTGTTTCGGAAGTGGGAGTTTCAATATATGTGGCCGTCCGAATAGGAAGCCTCATCATGTTTCGGATTGAATAGTGCGGGGCTTCCCGTACTTCTTCAGAGTCAGGCTGGCTGGCAAGATTGCCGCCGTTACGATGCCCATTATCGTAATGGTGGTATTAAGGCTAAAGTAGTCGGCGATGATGCCGTAGGCGATGGGCGCTATGATCGTCCCTATCTCGTTGGTGGTGTAGTAGAACCCGTAGTAACGAGCCCTGCGGGTCGGCGGCACGTACTTGGCCACCGTGGCATACAGAATGGATGAGGTGCCGTTAAGCCCAATACCCAGGGCAATCATGAGAGGGATCATGGCGACTGGCGGCGCGTATATAGAGACCACCAGCAGTACGGCAGTCAGGCCCTTCGTCGCCCAGATCAGGCTTATTGTGGAGAAGCGCTCTCCCAGATAGCCCACGGCGAACTTGCCGAAGCCACCGCCCAGGAAGATGAAGAACAGCATGTTCAGAGCTTCTGCGGTCGTCAGGTCTTTTGCTATTAGCACAAAGGGGATGAAGGTCAGTGACGCCGTGCGCGCCATGGCGTCTAAGAAGCCAATGCCGCTTAAGGCGATGAAGCCTTTTTGCCGGGTGTCGTTGCTATCGTCTTTGAGCTCTTGAGCCGTGGGCTTTACAGGCTTGCCTAGGTCTACGCTGCGTCGTGTTAGAACGGAGAAGGCCATGAAAACCAGCCCCATCAGTGCCACAACCCAAAGTATGTCGCGCCAGCCCAGACTAATGGCGACCGCACCAGCAACTAAGGGAGGCGCGATCATCTTGCCTATGTCACCGGCGAAATTCACGGTGCCGACAGCGGTGGAACGGCCTTTGTCATCGTAGGCCCGCGAGACCATGCTGGAGGCCAAGGGATGTTGAAAGCCGCCGCCTAGCCCGCCGAGAAAGCTGGTGATTAGCAGAATGATGAATATTGGCGACAGGGCCATGCCTATCAGACCTACAGAGACCCAGATATTGCCGCCCAGCAGTAGCCAGAACTCACCCATGCTCTCCGCCATGAAACCGGCGGGTATCTGCAGCACTCCTGAAGCTCCGCTGTACACGGACCGCAGAATGCCTACCTGCGTGAAGGACAGGTCCATGTCCTCCTGAATGAGGATTACCAGCGGGTAAAGCAGCGCGAAATAGAGGTCGTTCCAGATGTGCATGATCGAGCCGAAATATAGCGTTCGGCGCGATTTAGGGGCGTTTGTAATGAATCCAAGCATTCGGCGGATTATACACTCTTCACGCCCGAAACTTAAAATCCGCGGTAAGACATCTCCTGCACGGCGCCGTCAGTGACAATCTCCAGCAGTGCCGGCTGGCCTGTTTTCGTGACCTCTGCGCAACGCTGAATTGCCGCAATGATCTCGCTTGGATTGTCGACACGCTCGCTGTAGCAGCCCATGGACTCGGCCATCTTCACGTAGTCGCCGCCCGTGGTCTTGGTGCCGTAAAGCTCGTGGGCAGTGGGGAAGCGGTTCGCCGTGTATATTCCCATGGTCGAGTTGTTCAGAATGATCGTCAGTATGGGAATGTTTTCTCGAACGGCAGTCTCGATGTCCATGCCCACCATGCCAAAGCCGTAGTCACCGATGATAGCAATGGCCAGCTTGTCCGGCTCTGCCATCTTGGCGCCCATGGCCACTCCCAGGCTGTACCCGAGCTGAGTAGACTTGCCCCAGCCAATGAACCCTCTTGGCGAGATCGTCTCGTAAAACGGCATCATCTGGTCGCGGGGACTGCCGGAGTCGTGCACAACGATGGTATTGCTTCGGTCGACCGCCTTCATCAGGTCGTTAATGGCCCTGTACGGGTTGATCGGCGTGGCGTCGGAGGTCAGTCTTGGCGTCCACTCCTTCATCCATTCTTCTTTTACAGATTTGATCTCGGTGGCGAAGTCAGGCCTGTCTGCCTTCTCTCGTCCTTGCGCCTCTAGCGTCGCATTCACCTCGTCAATGATCTGCCGGAGCACCAGTTTTGCGT
This sequence comes from Dehalococcoidia bacterium, assembly GCA_963581905.1. Taxonomy (GTDB): domain Bacteria; phylum Chloroflexota; class Dehalococcoidia; order Lucifugimonadales; family JADFKI01; genus Casp-Chloro-G4. Next base: position 681 of record CAUZQF010000071.1, on the reverse strand, counting down.
CGCCAATAACCGCCTGATCGGTTGTGTAATCTTTGTTGATATCGTTTGGATCGTTGGTAATGTGCACCAAAATTTTGTCGTCGAACAGATCGGCCCCGTAGTGAATGCGGGTAAAGCTACAGCCCACACCGAAGATAACGTCGGCGCGGTCCATGAAGTGCACCACCATGCCCGTAGTGGTGCTAGACCTCGTTCCCAGAGACAGCGCGTGATCTTCGGGGAAGACGCTCTTGCCAGCCAGAGATGTCATCACCGGCGTCTGCGTCAGCTCTGCCAGCTCTAGAAGCTCGTCCCAGGCCTCGGCGTAGAGCACTCCCTGTCCCGCCTGAATAATCGGGCGGTTTGCTGACAACAGAATCTTGGCAGCATCTTTGATGTCCTGGGAGTCTCCAGCGGACCGGTATGCCTTGACCGGAAGATACTTATAGTCCTGCTCCGGTATCTCCGCGCGCAGGAGGTCTGAAGGAATCTCCAGCAGAACTGGGCTGGGTCGGCCCATGCGAATCTGGCTGAAAGCGCGACGCATGTCATGAACGATGCGCTCAGGCATGTCCAGGCGGCCCACCCACTTGGTGACGCCTTCGTAGGTCCTGCTTGGGCTGAAGGTCGGGTGGACTCCGGTTCGATTTCGAGGCGCCGCCGCTGGCAGCAGCAGAATTGGCACGGAGTCTGCGTAGGCGT
>CAUZQF010000070.1:0-10247 GCA_963581905.1 Dehalococcoidia bacterium | reverse complement strand
CCGCCCACGTGCACCATAACGAATCCATCCAGGATAGTGGCCGCCTGCAGTGCCCGCTTCAGGGCCTCGATATCATTGTCAGCGGACTGCACGCGCCCTAACCTCGCCTTGATTCCCAGGATGTGGTCTCGATTCTCCCGGCCCGTCTTTACCGCCTCCTGAATATGGGCCCAGCGAATGTCCTCCAGCTCACCGATTTCAGGAGAAATCATGCCCATGGCAGAAATGTTCAGCAGGGCGAACAGCCGCGTGTCAGCCTGCTCCAAGACGTAGCGACGGAATGCAGGGAACGTACGTGCCCCTGCCGAGCCAGCATCCAGAGCCGTGGTGACTCCCTTAGCCACGTTGTTGGCGTCAGGCTCAATGCCGTAGTGAGAGGCGCCCCAGAAGACGTGCACGTGCAAGTCGATCAGCCCTGGCGTGACAATTAGGCCGGTGGCGTCCACGATCTCGGCGGCAACAAAGTCCGAGATGCCCTTGGCAACCGCGACAACCTTCGCCCCCGTAATGGCGACGTCCATTGGCCCGTTGATGCCCTGGGCAGGATCGATAAGCGTGCCGCCTTTGATTAGCAGATCGTAAACCAACGCTCTTACCACTCTTTCGTTTCAATATTTGGAGACACGTCTCGAACAGGCCTCTGCTGAATTTTATCGATATTGTATTGCACGTCAATTCGTACCCACGCCTCGGCGTAAATAGACCCCACGAAAGCAGCCTGTGATAACATCTGGCGCGAGCATTCTGCCCGGAGGCTGCCCTTCAATGACTGTCGTAATTACCAACACAACCGTGTACACCGGAGACGCTTCGCGGGCGGTCCTCTACGACGCTGCCGTGGCCATTCAAGACAGCATAATCGTACAGATCGGGGACACCAGCGATGTCACCGCGAATCATCCCAATGCGGAAGTCACCGACGGCAAGGGCAAGGCGGTCTTCCCCGGACTAATCAACTGCCACACCCACCTGCTGGCCGTAACCGATCGTGGAATTCTGGAGGACTCCGGATTCCCCTCCACGTATAAGTTTCCAGAGACAGGCAGAAACGTGCTGACGCCGGACGAGCGCAACGTGATGGGGCAACTGGCAGCGCTGGAGGCTATTCGCAGCGGCACCACAACCCTGCTGGAGATCTCCAACGACATCTCGGAATACGCGGAGAGCCTGTCAGCGACAGGTCTGAGGCTAGTGCTGGCAGAGCATATTAACGACTTCGACTCGGCCAAGGCTAAAGAAGGCGTGTACGAGTTCTTACCAGACCGACTGGAAGCCGGGCTGCAGCGCAGCGCCGATTTCATTGAGGCGTGGCACGGCAAAGAGAGTGGTCGCGTTACATGCTTCGTTGCACCCCACGCTCCTGAAAACTGCTCACCCGACCTGCTGAGACAGGCCCGCGCCATGGCCGAGCAGTACGACATCGGCTACACCATCCACCTGTCGCAGAGCCACCTTGAGGTTGAGGCCGTCATGCGCACTCGTGGAGTGAAGCCAACTCAGTACCTGTTCGCCAACGACTTTCTTGGGCCGCGCCTGATCGTGGCGCACGGACGCTACCTGGACCCTTCGGAGATCGCTCTGCTGGGTCAGACCGGCACGGCCATTTCCAACAACGCCGCCATCGCCGCCCGCCGTGGTGCTGCAGCTCCTGCCAAAGAGTTACTGGCCGCAGGGTGCGCCATGGGCATGGGCACGGACAACATGGCCGAGGACATGGTTGAGGTAATGCGAGCAGGCCTGTTCCTCGAACGGGTGCGCCGTAACGATGAGATGTGGCCCATGCCGGAGGACGTTCTTGAGTGGGCAACGTCGGGCGGAGCAAGAGCCTTGGGCATGGCCGACTCCGTTGGCACTTTGGAGGTGGACAAGAAGGCTGACCTCTTCATGATAAATACGCAGCGTCCGCATCTGGTCCCAACCCTTCGCATCGCATCAGCCTTTGTGCACCAGGGACAGCCCGCCGACATCACAGACGTCATGACCGATGGCGAATGGCTCATGCAGAACTCCAAGGTGCTCACGATGGACGAGGACGAGGTAGTTCGACAGGCGGAGCGTATCGGACACGAGGCGTGGCGACGGGTTTTGGACCGATACCCGGACGTGCCATTTCCGATAACATTAGCCCCAAATCCATAACACCTTTAAACCAACAACAACCAAAGAAAAAAAGCACAGCAGGAGATACAAAAAATGGCAGAAGATGTACCGAATGATGTAAGGGTAGGATTCATCGGACTGGGAAATATGGGCGGCGGAATGTCCGCCAACATCCTCAAGGCCGGTTTTCCTCTTACAGTTCACGACCTGAATCGAGATACAGCGACCCAGCTCCTGGAAAACGGGGCCGATTGGGCGGATACACCAGCGGAGTTGGCAGAAAAATGCGATGTGGTCTTCACCTCGCTGCCAGGCCCTCGAGAGGTTGAGGCTGTCGCCCTGGGCGAAGGCGGCGTCCTGGAAGGCATGCGCCCCGGTACCGTTTACATCGATCTGAGCACCAGTTCACCAACGCTCATACGACGCATCGCACCTATTTTTGAAGAGAAGGGCGTGCACGTAATGGACGCGCCAGTAAGCGGCGGACCGGTAGGTGCCAATAGCGGGAAGCTCGCCGTAATGGTCGGTGGCGACCGGGCCATCTTCGATCGCTGCAAGCCCATCTTGGATGCAATTGGCGACAAGCCCACCTACGCCGGAAGCATCGGTGCCGGAAGCATATGCAAGCTGATGCACAACACCATTGGCTACGGCCTGCAGACAGTTATCGCCGAGTGCCTGACCCTGGGCGTTAAAGCGGGCGTAGACCCCAAAGACCTCATGGAAGCCATTATGAACGGCAGCGTCGGCCGGGGCAGGACGCTCCGTAACTCGCTACCGGATACCTACCTTCAGGGCCGCTTCGACCCACCTAATTTCGCGCTGAACCTCGCTCACAAAGACGTTGGTCTAGCGCTGGAACTAGGCCGGGAGTTCGGCGTGCCAATGAGCGTCGCAAACATCGCTTATGCCGAGATGACCTCCGCCCTTAATCGGGGCTGGGGCGACCGAGACTCCCGCTCCGCGATGCTCTTGCAGGAAGAGCGAGCAGGCAATATAGAGGTCCGCATTTCGAAAGAAGACCTTGACGAGATGAGGTCAGAGTAACCTGCTGAAAAACAACATGGGTCAGGCTTACAGAGGTCTATAGGACACATGACAACCACCGATCTAGACATCCCTGCGCTGGAACAGGCCCTGGCTGGCAAAGTCATAGGTCACCGCGTCCACTACCACCAGGAGCTAGGCTCGACCATGGACGAGACCCGGCTTATGGCACAGGCTGGTGCCGCTGAGGGTGCTGTGGTCATCGCGGAGGAGCAGACGGCAGGACGGGGACGATTCAACCGCGCCTGGATTTCGCCTCGCGGCCTGAACCTGTCCTTCTCTGTGCTGCTCAGGCCGACCTCCGCACAACTGCCTTACATGAACATGGCGGCAACCCTGGCTGTGGCAAGGACTGTTTCGGATATCGCAGGACTGTCCCCGACGATAAAATGGCCCAACGACGTACGGGTCGGAGGCCTCAAAATTTCCGGCATACTCATCGAGACGGCCATCGAGCTTAGCGAGGTCACGCACGCAGTCGTAGGCATCGGACTGAACGTAAACTTCGACCCATCAAAGCACCAGGAGATCGCCGACATCTCGACGAGCCTCTATAGGGAGACTTCGCGGACACACAATCGGACCGCTGTCTTGCAGAGGCTTCTGGAGCATTTCGACGAGCTCTATGCCGCTGTCCGCCAGGGCCAGTCGCCGGTCCCTATGTGGGAGAAGCAGTTAGATACTCTGGGTAAGTCCGTTCACCTAGCGTGGCAAGATAAGGTCGTGGAGGGGCTAGCGGAGTCTGTGGACGAGCAGGGCAACCTGATTCTACGAATGACCGACGGCTCGACCTTCACGGCCATCGCCGGCGAGGTAACGTCGCAGGTATGAAACTTGGGTCCGTCGAATTTCGAGATGAACAGGCCGAAGACATAGCAGCTATTCGAGAAATTCTGGTTCAAGCCTTTGACGGAAATCTAGAGGCGGACCTAGTGAACGCTCTTCGCGAGGCTGAGGCCCTCACCTTATCGATGGTGGCCATTAATAACGATAAAATGATTGGCCACATCTTGTTTTCACCCGGTACTATTGAGAACGACGACAGCTCAAAGCCGGCAGTGGCCTTGGGACCGGTGGCCGTGCTACCGGAGCACCAACGCTTGGGCGTAGGCTCTGCTCTCATTGCGCGAGGGCTAGAGGAGTGTCGAAAGAGAGGCTACTCAGTTGCCTTCTTAGTTGGCCACCCCGAATATTACCCCCGTTTCGGATTCGTCCCAGGCAGCACAAAAGGAATCACTTGCATATTCGCCGACGGAAACGCTTTTATGGTTGCGGAACTTCGGACCGGCGGGCTTAAAGGCGTTCACGACAACGCCATATACAGACCGGAATTTGACCGGTTCTAACAACCATCGTTATTAGCCTACAAAAATTCGGAGGACAAAACATGCTGGAAAAGCTAAGCCTGGATGGCAAGACCATCGTGATTACAGGCGGAGGTACCGGTCTTGGCAGAGACATGGCGGTGGCCATGGCAAAAGCTGGTGCTGACCTGGCCATAGCGTCCCGTAGACAGGGGCCTATCGACGAGACCGCCGACCTGGTGAGGGCCGAAGGTCGTCGGGCGATAGCCGTCTCCACAGACGTAACGGACTCCTCACAAGTTCAAAATCTCTTCGACAAGACTCTGGCTGAGTTCGGCAAGGTAGACGTTCTGTTCAACAACGCGGGCATCGTCAGAGGCCAGGGCTCCATACCCATCTGGGACATCTCTGATGAAGAGTGGCATATAGGCATCGACACTAACCTAACCGGCGCCTTCTACTGCTCTCGGGCCATCGCCAAGCATATGATCGAGCGTGGCGGCGGCAAGATCGTGAGCGTGGCGTCGGGCTTCGGCTTCCGTGGCGGTCGCGATAACTACATGTACACATGCGGCAAAGGCGGCGTTGTCCAACTGACGCGCACGCTCACAACCAGCATGAGCCGATTTGGCATCATCGCAACCTGCATAGCACCCGGCTACATACCAACGGAAGGCACTGCCGCGTCCAACGACACCCTCCCGCGAGGCGAGTTCATTCCGATTGGCCGAGTCGGCTACCCTCAAGAAATGGGTCCCCTGGCCGTGTTCCTGGCGTCGGACTCGTCGGACTACATGAACGGCGAGGTCTTCGTGATCGACGGAGGAGGTCTAGCAGGCGGATTCGCGCCCACAGGCTACGCGCCGGAGATACCTCTAGAAGTTTAGCAAATAGCCGTCAGCTTTCAGATATCAGCTTAGACGGCCGAGACACGACTTGTGCTAATTAGAGAAATTAAGGGCTGAAGGCTAATTGCTGATAGCTGACAGCCTCCGAAGGAGCAAACAAATGCCGATTCCACAGGAATGGGATCTGAACGGAAAGATAGCAATCATCACTGCCGACCGCAGAGGCTGGACGCCTATACTGGCGTTAGCACTGGCCGAGGCAGGCGCCGACGTCGCCATCGCTGGCAAGGCAAATTCAGACATGGCAGAAGCTGTCAAAGCAGTGGAGGCCTTGGGTCGCAAGGCGCTGGCCATAACCACCGACCCCACCGACTCAGCTCAGGTTCGAGCCATGGTGGCGCAGGTCGTGTCCGAAATGGGTCAGGTGGACATCCTGGTGAACAACGCCCACGCCGACTTCGCCAAGCCTTTCGAAGACGTGAGCGAAGATGAGTGGCAAACGCTAATGGATTTCAACGTGAAGTCCACTTACTTATGCTGCCAGATAGTTGGCAAGCATATGCTGAAGCAAGGCAGCGGCCACATCGTCAACATTGGATCGGCGTTAGCTGCTCGTGGCCTATCCAACTCCGTAGCCGCCTGTGCAGCCCAGGGTGCCATTCACCAAATGACCATGGCGTTGGCCCTCGAGTGGTCCAGAAAAGGCATTCGCGTTAACGGAATCGGCGCGGGCTGGTTCAGCACCGAGGAGCCAAACGAGGATTCCCAGAAAGAGCTGTTGGTCCGCTACCTGCCGTCCCGCCGCAAAGGCCACCCCCGAGACATGGCTGGCCTGCTGGTGTACCTCGCCTCCGACGCCTGTGACTTTGTCACCGGCCAGATGATCTTCATGGACGGCGGTGCCATGGCCCACGCATAGGTTTTCGATATCTGCATATCAAGACTGGGAAATGGCGTACATGTGTTATAGGGAACGATTTCCCAAAGACATGTCATAGCGAGGGCAACGAAGAATTTAAGGCCCTTGCCAGGCGTACGAACGTACCCTAAAAAGGTAAGACCTAATGCAACTGAATGTCCGAGTGCAGCCTAAAGCAAAACGCAACGTCATCGAAATGGATGGCGACAGAGTGGTCGTGAGGGTGACAGCAGCGCCGGAGGGCGGCAAGGCCAACTACGCAGTGGTGACCTTGTTAGCGAAGAAGCTGGGCATTGCCAAGGGCCGAATCACCGTGGTTCGCGGGCACAAGGCGAGAGATAAACGACTGGAAATACAGGGAATCGAGGCAGAAGAAATGTTGACGCGACTCAGCCAAAAACCATCCCTTTCACGTTTGGCAATATCACAAGATTTATAAGGGCCAGCGCGACCATCGGACTAAGGTCAAGCATGCCCAATTTAGGCGCAATCTTGCTGATGCCTTGTCTAATTGGACCCAGGATGGGCTCGGTTATCTGGATAATGAACATGCTCAACGGATTTCTAGGGTTGGGAGCCACCCACGACATTATCACGCGTCCAAAGATGGCAACATTTAATGCGTAAAGAACATATATTATAAGAGTACCAACAATTTCCAATTTAGCTCCCCAACTCTTTTGACTTCTCGAACGCAGCGTTGATGCCGTCGAATACCGTAGCCCGGAAACCGCCGCTCTCGAACGCTCGTATCGCAGCCATGGTCGTGCCACCCGGCGATGTAACCATGTCTTTCAGTTCAGCTGGATGACGACCCGACTGCTTCACCAGTTCAGTGCTGCCCAAGACCGTCTGCAAAACCAGCTTACGAGCCATATCTCGAGCCATGCCCATGTAGACTCCGGCGTCAATCATAGCCTCGATGAACAGAAACACATATGCAGGTCCGCTGGCGCTGAGAGCCGTTGACATATCAATCAACTTCTCGTCCGGAACGTAAACCTCTTCTCCCAGTGTTTGCAGTATCTGTGACGTGGCCTTCTTCGTCGCATCCGGCACGCTATCAGACGCAGTCCAAACACTCATGCCGTGACCGATCTGCGCCGGTGTATTCGGCATGATGCGAATGACGGCCTTGTGGTCGAGGCCCTCAGTCAGAGTCTTCATTGTGGCACCGGCGATAATCGACGCTACGGTGTGCTCCGGTCGCAACGACTTCTTAAGCTCCGGCAGTAGGTATGGCAAAGTCTGGGGCTTCACAGCCAGCAAAACAAGCTCTGAGCCTTCGAGCACGTCTGCGTTGGAGGCGTAAGCCTTGAGGCCATACTTTTCTTCCAATGCGTCACGACGTTCCTGCACCGGTTCGCCTACCTTCACCTGCTCCGGAGAAGCCACGCCGCCCTCGATCACACCGCCGATGATGGCCTCCGCCATCACCCCACCACCTATGAATGAAATGTTCATGGTTTCCTCAGTATTCGGCTATCAGATTGAGAAAAAATCGCAGATACCTAAGCGCTAATTTCTGCCTACTTATTAGGGAAGTTTGCTTTCGCTTGCCAGGGACACAGCAACCTTGATGCACTCTAGCATGCTTTCGGCATCGGCAATGCCTTTGCCAGCAATGTCAAAGGCCGTGCCATGGTCAACTGATGTCCTTACAAATGGCAATCCGAGATTCACGCTGATGCTCTTGGAAAAGTCGTATACCTTGATGGGAATGTGGCCCTGATCGTGATACATGGCCAGTACAACGTCATACTTGCCGTCGATTGCCTGCGGGAAAACGCTGTCTGCAGGCACAGGTCCGGTTGCGTCGATCCCCATTTCGCGGGCAGCGTCCACGGCGGGCTTGATATGCTCAGCCTCTTCACTGCCGATCAGACCGCCGTCGCTGGCATGCGGATTTAGTGCAGCCACACCTATGCGCGGAGTGGGGAAGCCCCACATCTTGAAGTGCTCGTCCGTGAGCTTGATCTTGGCAAGCACGTTGTCCTTGGTAACAAAGTCGCACGCGATCCGCACCGACTTGTGCGTGGTCATGTGTACCACACGAAGGTTACGGGCGGTCAACATTGTGGCAACATTATTGGCGCCTGTCTGGTTCTGGAAAATCTCCATATGGCCAATGTCAGTGTGGCCCGCCATTTTGCAGGCCTCTTTGTTGATAGGCGCCGTGGCTATCGCCTGGACCTTCCCTGAGGCGGCCAACTCACCGGCATGCAGTATCCATTCCACCACTGCCTTACCGGCTTCAACTGAATGCTTGCCCGGCTCAATAGAGCCGTAATCCAAGTTCTCCAGGTCCAACACGTCGATAGTTCCATACTCGCCCTTTACATCATCCAATGTATGGGCCAGGCTAGCCGTCCCGGATGCGCCAATCAGACGAAGGGCGTCGGTCATCGCAGCAGTACTGCCTACAACAAACGGTCGAACATGGTCATACACCCACTTGTCTTGAAGGGCCTTGGCAGTGACCTCTGGTCCTATCCCCGCGGGGTCTCCCATGGTTATGGCGAGATAAGGTTTATCGGGCATCATTTATCCTTTGATTTTATTGTATTGGAGGGCAATTCCCAGATTTGGACGGTAGCAGGCCTCGTCGCCCGGGATTCATTATAACCCCGTCAATTTACAAACACGAGAGCGTAGTGAAATTCGCTCTTCACATGTCATGAAACGAATCAAATTTCTTGAAGATACTTTCTTAATGCTTAACCATGAAATGACGGTTAACACATTTGCACAATATATGTCCTATGCCAATCATTCTTTATGGAGGTCCATTAGGGAATAGCATTGCCTTGTTGCAAATTTAGGTGGCTTTTCTTAATATGGCAAGAATTCTTTTATTGTGTGTTTATGTGGTTAATTTGGCGTTCATTCGAACAGTCCGGTACGAAGAAGCAGACGGAAATATTAAAGACGGTTACGACGCAATTCTAAGGCACAACTTAAATATTCCCAATGTGCACGCAGTAAGTGCAATCCGACCCGAGCTAATGGAAACACTGGCATTACATATTCGCTCGGTTATGAATAGTCGCTCGGGCCTGTCCACTCTAGAGAAAGAGATGGTCGCAACAGTGGTCTCGGCCATCAACAAGTGTCAATATTGAACAACCGCCGATGTAGAGTCTCTAAATGAGCATGTGCCCGATTCGCAATTGTCTCGCCAAATTGGCGAGAACTTCAGAGAGGTAGGTCTTCAAAGAGAAGCACGTTGTCATGCTTGAGTTTGCAGAGTCCCTAACTCTAAGGCCCTTTGGCATATCTCAGGACCATGTGGATAAGTTACGAGGTTCAGGATGGTCCGATGAAGACGTCGTGGAAATTGTGCACATCACGGGCCTGTTCAACTATCTGGTGAGAGTGGCAGACGGCCTCGGCGTAGAACTGCCTCTAAACCGAGGGCGAGAGGACATGACCGACCAATTGCCTTTTCACGACGATATCGTGCTCAAACCCTTTGGGACCATAGCTTAGAGGGGCCGGTCACGTTTCCATCGACCATTTGAGCCGCACCAGCTCCATAAGAGGTTCCAGGTCGCCGATGCTGCTTAGGGGAAACTTTACCTGCTTCATCCTTCATCGTGCGTACTGGCTACGTTCTCGCACACGGCCAATGACACCTCTTCTTCAGAGTGCAGCGCCGCAGGTTCCAGCGAACTTACGCCGACAAAAACTCGCCCTCAGGCCTGAGCGGAAGTTGTGCACGTGAAATAGCTGCTTGTCGCCCACGTAGACGGCTGGCGTCCACTCTCGAAAGAAACCGTGTACACTGTGCGCTCGCTGGTGCCGGCCAGTCCCAGGGCAATCTCGCGCAGCCGCACGACGATTTCAGCTCGCCCCTGCTCCATTGCGTCCACCACTCCACCCACCGTTGGAGCGTCCTCTGCCGATGGCTTTGCTCTCTTACTACGGACCATAGTCGAGCCCCCTCTTGATTCATGTGTGCAGGCGATGAATGTTCATCAGCACACGATATTAACCTGATGTCAAACGTTAATGAAAATATAAAAATAA
>CAUZQF010000069.1:0-10280 GCA_963581905.1 Dehalococcoidia bacterium | reverse complement strand
AGTGGAGCGACTGATCAAGATCCTCGGGCCAGTGATCGCCGTCCTAAGTATTTCGATGATGGCTTTCGCCGCTTAGCGATACACACCAATGCTTCGATCAGGCAGGGCGTGTATGGCTTACTCAGGACTTCCTGGTGACGCCCGCCAAGATATGCTAAAAGTCTACTTTAAAGCAGAGAAAATGCTAAGAAAGCAAGGTGTCCCGGCACGCGAACCTTCGCAAACGGTAGGTGAATACAACCTGCTCCTGACTAACGGAAGCGATGCTGAAAAGGAAGACTTGAAGTGGATACAGGTGTCAGCAAGGAGAGCGGCCTATAACCCGGACCCATTTGATGGTTCTGCCCTGACAGAGGCGAAAAACAAGTTAGTTGGCCTCAAGGAACACTTCAAGAATCGGGGTGCTAAATAGCGCCAAGCTAAAGTTGTATCCGACTAAAATAAATGCGAGGAAAAGAGCAGGACAGAACCCAATAAATTCCTGGTGAATTAATCAAAAATAATAATATTCGGTTGACAGATTTCTCATGAGAGCATATAAAGTAGCGGTGAAGCCCCACTGTAGCTACCCATCAATTGGACTGATACGGAAGATCCCACATCTGGCCGTGACAGTCGGGCAAGCGAGTGGACCCCTCTTTAAGTTTACAGCGGGACGCATCACACCTGAACCTAGCATCGACCTTGTGATTAATCAAACTGGCTCCACCTTTCAACAGGAGTTTAATCGTATTCCACTATTTTTATTGTAAATCCAGTGTATTGGCATTCATTGCATTAATGCCTGAAGAGCCTCACGCCAGAGCTTATCTATACACGCAACCGTATGACCTCAGTCAACTGGCCACGACACCGACTGCGTGTTCCACCACTCTTCTAAAATCATGACCGACATAGTGCCTCCATGGGACCAAACTGGCTCTAATAGAATTCAGCGAGATTAGGTTATTCGGTCGATTGGCATATTCACCCACGAACTCATCTCGTGCGGATGGGTGACGGCCTTGGCCGGACGTAGGTAGGCCGGGCTTAGCTGGTCAATGGACGTGACGCCTACCAGACCCATTGCCACCAGCATCTCCTCTTCCAATATCTCCAGCACGCGCACAACGCCAGCGGTTCCTGCAGTTCCAAGCCCCCACGCCTGGAGTCGCCCAATGGCGACAGCCTTAGCCCCCAGAGCGACGGCTTTCACAACGTCGCTTCCGCGCTGGACTCCGCCGTCAAGAACGACCTCCGCACGACCGTCCACGGCCTCCAGTATCTCCACAAGCATGTCCATTGTGCCAATGCCGTGATCCAATTGCCGACCGCCGTGATTTGATACCCATATGACATCGACACCGTGTTCCACAGCCATCACCGCGTCTTCAGGCGTCGCTATGCCCTTGACCATAAAGGGGAGTCCTCGTGATAGCCCCTTTATTCGAGCCATAATTTCCCATGTGACGGACGCTCGCCAATAAGGGTCGACGGACCTGCCTCTTGAAGGAGGAACCCAGCCCCTCAGCATAGGCCTCTCCCTGCGGCTGTAGCGCGCAGTGTCGACTGTGAGGCAAAGAGCCACGTGACCGGCATCCATCGCCCTGCCTACGATCTCTTTAGTCCATTCCCAGTCGCCTTGGACGTAAAGCTGAAATACCTTGGGGCCGTCCGCCGCCGCCGCGATATCCTCTATGCTGGGTTCTGTCGTGGAACTGATGACGTGAATGGTTCCGAATTCCGTAGCCGCTACCGTGGGGATTGCTGCGCCACCGGGAGTGAACGACTGCATGTGGCCAATTGGGGCGAGCATCACTGGTATCCTCATCTTTTGACCAAGAAAGGTCGTGGAAGGATCAACGTGCGATACATCGATCAGCACCCGGGGACGAAACGCCACCTCGTCAAAGGCCTGCCGATTGCGCCGCATGGCCGTCTCGGATTCTGACGCGCCCACCATGTAGTCCCAGGCACCCTGAGAGACGTTGCGCCTGGCCATCTTAATAATCTCGTCGTTGCTCAATATCTCGGATACCAAATCGATTCTCCTCTTACGAACTAGGAATGCTTCCGATACCAATATTATCAGCCGGCGCGCCAAAGTTCAGAGAGGGCGGTAGTGACGTTGATGATCTATGGGGCGCCTGTAGCCGATCTCAGGACCACGCCTGAAGAAGCACACCTAACTTTTGGGATGTCATGGTGAGGTTCTTTGACGCACTGAACAATGTATGCCGTCTATTAAGGCTGACTCGGCGTCACAAAAGTCTACTGGTTAAAACATGAGATTTGTGATTCGTGTAAACTGACTTCTTAATATCGATCTTTTATTAATTTACATAGGGGGGCATATGGCTGGAGAAGGAAAAGTAGAAATGGAGATCATCTACTGCGTACCTTGACAGTATCATGCTACAGCGGCCTGGATGGCCAACGAGTTTTTTGCTGAAGGTGGCAAGGATGTAGCCATTAAGATCACACCAGGAGTATCTGGGATCCTGCAGGTGTTCTTAGATGGTGAGAAGATTTTCGACAGGGCTGATGAGGATGGGAAATATCCCGATCTGACTCTAGTAAAACAGATGCGAGCCGTCCTCAATGAGAAGCTTAGCTCTTTGGTTACAGCTGACGACAATTAATTCTATGCTTGCGAATTAAGCTTGGAAAAGCCCGGGGCTCTTTAAGTCTCGGGCTTTCGCTTTCTTGCGGGAGGTCGCTCCAAAATTGTCCCACGGCATGTTCTTAGCGGCGGGACAGACAATGCAGATATATCCCAGGCTGCAACGTGAATGACTCCGGCGATTCCACTAAGCCACAATTTCACGCCTCTAAAGCTCGACAATAGAATGTGGCGGTCTATAACGGCTTGCTAAACTAGACCAGCCGATAGATTAGTTTGTGTTAATTATCAACTTTGGGAGGCAATATGCCTGATGTACTAGGTTGGCGAAAGAAGTTCGGAGTTCTGTTGCCCAGTTCCAATACCATAGTGGAGCCAGATTTTTACTCTATGGCGGTGCCCGGTGTAACTGCGCACGGCTGTCGAATTTGGATCGACGAGGCGCCAGGGGAAGTCGAGGCCTCAGGCCGACAACCTAGAACGCCTGCCACCGAGACTCAACCAGCGGTAGAGAGACTGCTTACTTCCCATCCGGACTACTTGATTATGGGCATAAGTGGCCCAACCTTTCGCGGGGGAGTTGAGGGCAATCGCCAGTGGAAAGAGCGTATGAGCGAGTACAGCGGAGGCTTGGGTATAGCAAACAACGCCGAAGCCTGCCAACGAGCTCTGAACACCTTGCAGGTCAGGCGAATCGGCGTGCTGACGCCATACAAGTCCAGCGCTAGTTCCGACGTTATCCGTTACTTCGAGGAAGCGGGATTCGATGTCGTAGCCCACAATGACCTGGAATGCCCAAGCCCTCTGTCAATCGCGCAGGTCGGTGAAGACGAATGCCGCAAAACACTGCTGGAAATTAACACGGACGATGTGCAAGCGATTGTGCAGGCCGGAACCAATCTCAATTTTCTAAAGCTCGCTGCAGAAGCCGAGCGTTGGCTTAACAAGCCGGTTCTCGCAAGCAACGCTGTAACGTGGTGGATGGCACTACGAGACAACGGCATAGAAGATAAGCTCTACGGGTTTGGTCGATTGCTGAGCGAGTACTGATCCTCGACAATCATGTCATAGAGGGGAATGCTGGCGGCATGGCCAAAGCCTCTGACAGCGTTACCCGCAAAACTTACCAGACCGCCGAACAGCCCTTGGACAGTAGTCCATAGGCTGTTCGATAAGACGACGTAGCAATAGCGTTTTTGGCCACCTTGATGGTCAGCGTAACTCTATCTAATACCCGCTCTCAGTCGCGCATTTGCGAACTGGTCTATGCCCGCTTCGGCAATACAGGAGTGCCTGCGGCAGGCTTCATGTCGGTGGCAAGCAGGGTGCAGGCAATGAAAGAGTAGTAGCCCATCAGAGCACCCAGGACAATTGTATTGGCCTCGCCAAATTGCTGCATGGCCGCGTCAAATGACTCCTGGGAAACCTGGTGGCCGTCCATCAACTCTCGTCCGTAACGAACGATCACAGCCTCTTCTTTAGTCAGACCTTCCAAACCACTTCCGTTGGCGACGATCCCCACCGCCTCGGGCCGAGCGCCTGCCCGCAAGGCTGCAGCGGCATGGGCAGCCCATACGTATTCGCAATCCCAGTGGCGGGCGGCTGTAATGATCGCAAGCTCGGTGTCATGATCGGAAAGATTGCCGCCGAAGCGCAGAGAATCGCTTAGGCCGATAGAACATTCGGCGACCTTCGGCGCGTACAGCATCATGGAATGGGGACCGTTAATGCTGCCCCTGGATTCGATGATAGCGTCGAAGGAGGTCAAGGCATCTCCACTTACTTGTTCTCTTTTGGTGATCGGCGTCAATCGCGGCATAAACATATCTCCTGTTGTAAGTCTTGGTATCCCGCGAGTATAGCAATCAGTACTGATTGACTACAACTTGTCCGGGAGTGTCGCAGGTGTTCCAGAGGGATTTCGAAGTTCAGCACTTAAGCGATTCTGCCGACTTGACTAGGAATCGTCGGTTGACTCAGTTCTTGCCGACATTTACCATAGCGGCCTAGCGATTCCCACATCATCAGGTCATAACATTGCTGGCGAAATCCACAACATGTGCCGTAGTCGGTCTGGACGGTTATATTGTCCAGGTCGAGGTAGATATATCCCAGGGGCTACCAGCCTTCAATATAGTCGGACTGCCTGACACTGCCGTTCAGGAGTCCCGAGAGCGGGTCCGCGCCGCGTCACGGTCAACCTTGCTCCCGCCGATTTACCCAAAGCTGGGCCTGCCTACGACCTTCCCATTGCCATCTCAGTTCTGCTTAGCTCCGGTCAAATACCTTCCATACCTGATTCATCGCTCTTCCTCGGTGAGCTATCTCTGGACGGAAGCCTGCGACACACCAATGGGATTCTGTTCATGCTCGCCGTCGCCCGGGACGAGGGCTTCGTCAATGACCCTGAAATCACTGGACTTCGAGCGGTTTTCGGGAAATAAAAAGTTACTGAATTTCATCTAAAGAATATTGCCTCTTATCTAAATTCCTGGAGAAATATAACACCGTGCAATCATGAGGATTTCAGCAGGATCATCTGGTTGAAAATCCGACAAAGAAGCCTTTGTCTGGGATGAAGACTTTTTTTCTTCCGATGGTTAACGCCGGTCATTAGTCTATAGGTATCATCACCCTGGGCCAGCCGTCGTTCACCACAGTTTTATGTCCCTGTCCGGTTACATCTTCGGCAAGCAGCACATCACCCGCTACCAACGTGCATGTTGAGCCGTCGCCAGCAGTTATTGTTACCGAAGAACCAGCCAACATGATGACCCACTGTCGACGCGGCGCGTTATGCCATACTCCTAGGTCCTCCTGAATATTATTTCTGAATTCCAGCTCTGACGCCCCCTGAACTGACATGAAGGCATACTGACCGCTATCCATATCCATTTCATCGAGACGGGTTTTGTTGTCGTCGCCTGTATACATGCGTATGAACATAATGAACCTCAATTTTAATTTTACTTCGGTATGTGTGAAAACTTATCTTATTAATCGACTCTTCCTGCAACCGGAGGAAGAGGGCTACCCGCCCGTATGAAACTGCCTGATCCAGGCTCCTGTTCCAATTTACCACTATTCAACAGGCCGTTGCTTCGGAGCAAAGTCATCCAAGGCTTGCCCAATACTTCCCAGTCCTCGTAAGGATTATAGCCTGTTGTGCTCTGGTGGTCTGACGCATGATAGTTTCGATCACGGCTGCACCAAAGTGCATAGAGTCGCCATTTGGCGCCCGGAATATATTATCCCATCCAAGCTCCTTTGGGGCAGTATTCCCCGGGGCGTGATCGCTACCGATGGTTGATATATGGTCGTTGGCCGTGCCTTCCTGTAAGGCGTTCCGGTTCAATCCGTCGGCGGAACGTATAGGCGGACCTATCTTGGCGAAGGGACCAAGGCTTTCCAATGCCGTGTTGTCCAGCAGCAGGCCAGTGTTATTTCGAGGCCGTGAAATAAGCAAAGTGGGCGAATCCGTTCGGCTCTTTCGGGACACTATGATCGCTGAAGGTTTCGACGAAGAGCAGGTGAACGACGCCATGCAACAGTGCTGGGTCTGGTGTGAGGCCCACCTGGCCGAAAACGATGAGCAGGCCTGGGATGAGTTTCTGCCCGCCATGGAGCGAGCCAACAGGTACGTCTTGGACATGAGGAAGACCTGGAACCCCCAGGATCAAGAAGTCTCAGCCTCTCCACCGCCACCCCTTCCTCGTTCTGCCTACGGTCGCTCTCCTGATCCTGAAGCCAGTGAACTGCTGGTGGGTTCACCTGCCAGGGTGATAGAACAGCTAAAGCTTTTGCGGAACCTTGGCGTGGAAAACCTAATGCTGACTAACAGAGGACTGACCACCCGGGAGCAGACGACTCGCTACCTCACCCTTCTCTCTGAAGAGGTAATGCCCGCTCTCAGCTAATTCCGATAGAAGACACTTGAAGGCAGAAGGACGCTGAAGAGCAAAGGAAAGCATAGTCCGATAGTACTTGGCTGTCCGTTTAATACAACCTGTCGAGCCCTGACAAGTCAGTAGTCAACCCGGAGGGCGGATACTAGCTGACGCATTTTGCATCTGTCTAGTGGTTTGGTAAGTGGTTGGAAGAACTGGCCCATCCACCCGATAAATGCATTTACATCACTGCATCGGTAGAGGTAAAAGGAATCTCCGGTTGCGACTATGTTCCTTGTATAACTCGCTCTCGCAATCTGGGTATGATCTCGCTGCTGATTGTTTCCATGTGCCTGGCCCAGTCCTCTGCAGGGCATGACGCTCCAAATATGATGTGTCTCGCACCGGCCTCCACGTACTCAACGAGTCGATCGACGCATTTCTCTACAGGACCCAACGCCCAGTAATTGGGTACTACACGTTCAAAGTCGCCGCGGTATTGGGCACCGGCTGCTTTGACGGCAACTCTCGCCGCCTCTTCCACCGTCGGGTATATGGAGATGTACGGAAGGAACGCCCACTGAAAACTAGAAATATCACGGCCTGCCTCTTGAGCAAACTGGGTGATCTTCTCAACGCTGTCTTTGTAACGTTCGGGGCTGTAGAAATAGGGGTACCATCCGTCGCCGTAGCGGGCCGCTCGAAGCATGGCGGCGTCGCGACGCCCAGCCACCCAGATTGGCGGATGCGGTTTCTGAGTGGGTGTTGGATTTAGGGCAACCTCATTCAAATGAAAGTGGTTACCTTGAAAAGTGACGCGATCGCCGCTCCAGAGACGACGCACGATATCAAGGCACTCGTTTGTGCGGCTCCCTCGCTGCTTGACGTTCAATCCCGCAGCCTCGAACTCCTCGGTGAACTCACCACCTATGCCGACACCTAATGTCAGCCGTCCTCCAGAGGCATTGTCCAGAGTAGTAGCCAGCTTGGCCAACACCGTAGGGTGGTAAAACGGCGCCAGTATAACGGACGATAGCAGTCTAATATTTTCCGTTGCTCCGGCAGCCACGCCGAGAAGCGGAAGGGCCGCCGATGTGGGCAATGGTGGGCTTCCCTGCATGTAGTGTTCGCCAACCGAGAAGTACTCGAACCCTAAATTCTCTAGCCACCGGGCGTTGGAGACGGTGTCCGCCTCTCCAAAGGGCACAGCGGCACCAAAGTGCAGATCAGGCGATGTCATTAAGTCGGTCCTCCGGACTCACGAGAGATTTGGCGTGGACGGATCATTTCACGACCCGGCACTGCGCCTGATCGATTGTGATGTATCTGCGCCGTTTCAGTCAAGGCAGCGCATCTCAACAATTTTTCCGGCCCGAACTCCGCTTGTCCACGTTGTACTGGTGCATATCCGACTCGAAGAAGACGCCGTCCTCCTGGTATTTCTTCATATGCTTGCTGGATAGGCCTAAAATTTCGCCGAACACATACTCATTGTGCTCTCCTATTGTATGAGCAGCCCGACGCACCTCTCCCGGTGTTTTCGAGAACTTTGGTAACACACCGTCGAGCTTCAGCGTTCCGACGCTCCGGTCTGGATGCCAGGCGTCCACGTAGTAGCCACGGTGCGCCAGTTGCTCATCGCTCTCCACCATGTCGTGTATGTTTTCGATTACCACGGCCTCGATTCCGGCGCTTGGCAGGACACTCATGGCGTCCTCCGCTGTGCGGGTGAGTGTCCACCTCTCGATCTCGAATTCCAGGTCTTGCCAGAGCTGCAAGCGGTCGTCGGCAGATTCGAATCGCGGGTTGTTAAACAGGTCCTCCCTGTCGATGGCATAACATAGTGACCTCCACTCGTCCTCTGTGTAGACTCCGATTGCCAGCCAGCGTTCCTCACCCAAACAACGGAACGCTCCCTCGATGATTGCTGAGGGATACGGTAAGCGGTTGCCTGTTGGACCAGCTTGGTGGCCGTTAGCGGAATAATCCAAGTAAGCGGTGCCCATGACATTAGCCACGCTGGTTAGCATGGTGGCGTCGATGTGCTGACCCTGACCTGTCTCGTTTCGATGCTCCAGTGTCATGCTTAGCGCGGCTAGTGCATGAAGACCAGAGGTCGTGTCTCTTCACGAGCCAGCGACCACGGGGATGTCCCCATCGTATCCACTCAGGGCAGTGAACCTTGTGACGGCTTAGGCGATGTGAAAATGCGAGGCATAGGACTTATAGGGACCAGAGTGCCCGTAACCGGACAGGCTAAGGTAAATGATATCGGCGCGCGCCCTGCGCATCTCCTCAAGGGTCAACCCCCAACGCTCCAGTACGCCTCCCCGGAAATTCTCGGCAACTACATCGCTTACTGCGATTATGTCCTTGATCAGTTTCATCCCATCGGGGTGTCGGGAATTCACAGTGATGCCGAGCTTGTTGCGGTTGATATTGTCAAAGACGCCGTAGGGAGACGGATTGGGAATGTCGTCGTACCTATTAATGTAGTTGCGCATCGGGTCGGGCCGATTGCGAGCCTCTATTTTTATGACTTCCGCTCCCAAGTCAGCTAGCGTTTTCGTACAAAAAGGTCCTACCACAACCCATGTGAAGTCTGTGACTTTAAGTCCAGATAGTGGTCCTGCCATTGCCTTACCCTCTTTGAATTTGGTCGTGATTGGGGTGATGACTCGCGCTTAGATGATGCCCATCTCTGCCAGCACGGCCAACTCTTTTTCAGGCATACCCAACTCACCTTTCAAGACATCAGTGTTATCCTGACCGATTGAAGGAGCACACCTGCGCACCTGCCAAGGGGTCTCATCAAACTGGTAGGGAGCGCCGGGATATGTAATATTCCGATTCATCTCCGGGTTGGCGACCTCTGTCCAATACCCTCGCGATTGCAACTGCAAGTCCTCGAAAACATCCCGTATCGTGTTTACGGGGCCGCACTCCAATCCCCGTTCCTGACCTTTGTGAAAAAACTCTGCCTTGGTCTCTTTGGGGATCTGCGGGCCACGTTAATTGGCGAATGCTGCCTACTGATATCCCAACTCGAATTGCCCTCTGATCGCAGTTGAATTACCAGGTCTACTTCCACTTGGTCGGTCATACAAGGTCTGCTAATGCAGATGCTCTTGGACTTGGCCCTCATTATGCCGTCTACCACCTGTTCCCTTAGAATAACCTGACTTTACCCTGGATAAAGACAGACGGCTGTTCCGCTGTGTCAAAAGGACTTGGTTTCCCCAAGCTACTCACCTAGTAGCACCCCAGCAGGAAAGCAATAATAGGTGACGATACGCATGGAGACCATTGCGCCGTTTGTAATTCCTGCTGACAACGGTTACGACTTGTTCATGCTTAATTTATCAAGCCAATTTCCTCACGACACCCTCACTTCTCCTCTGTTGTCGGCTACGTCACGATAATTGGCTGAGTCCCTGAGGGTGGCAGCCGTCCCACACATCCTCATAAGCGACCCTCCTGGCAGCGGCAAACACTGCTTGCTAATGCACCGCCGTCCTTATTCCTCTGCTCGCAAGCGTAAATGCGATGGACGCAACGAAGTTTTATGCCGTCAGTCGCCCCTCGCGATGCAAATTCGCCGTACGCACACCAAATAGATTAAGCTAGGCGCGACCAACAACACTTGCGAGGGAGAGAACATGGCAAACCTGCGCTTTGGTGCGTTCCTGGCACCACACCATCCGATTGGCGAGAACCCGACGTTGCAGATACAGAGTGACCTGGAATTCGTGCAGCATATAGAAAAGCTGGGCTATGACGAATTCTGGTGC